>RGDT01000480.1 GCA_009918525.1 Planctomycetia bacterium | reverse complement strand
CACCGGCCACACGAGGGAAAGGATCGGGCATCGCGGCCACTACACGACTCACCCCGGAGGCGATTACTGCCTGGGTGCATGGTGGCGTTTTGCCGTAATGACAGCACGGTTCAAGGGTGACATACAACGTCGCTTTTCGAACATCCCCTTGGAGTGCGTACACTTCAGCATGAGGACCGCCGTAGCGTTGGTGCCAACCTTCGCCAACGATGACTCTATCCCGAACCGCTACGGCTCCGACCATGGGGTTTGGCTCAACGGCACCGCGTCCGCGTGTGGCCAACTCCAAGGCGTAGCGCATCCAGGACTCATCCGATGGGTTCGCCATTCGTTTCCGTTTCCGGTGTATCGTCGCGAGCGATTCGGGCCAAGGATTTGACCGTATCGCCTTCCTTAAGGTTCACCAGCTTCACGCCTTGGGTGTTGCGTCCCGTGATACGGATTGTGTTGACGTGAATCCGCGTGACCATACCGCTGGAAGTGATTAACATCACATCGTCGTCACCCGAGACTGCCAGCGAGGTGACAACGGGGCCATTACGGTCCGAGGTGCGAATATCCCGGATACCCTTTCCACCGCGTCGCTGCTTACGGTATACCATGCTCGAACGAGTTTCTTCGGTATCGTCTGCGAGCGGGGTTTGATCGTCAGTGCTGGGCGCATCAGCCTCGGCAAGTTTTACAACAACGTCGCTGAAATCAGGGTGGGAAGCGGCGTCAGCGACAGCAAGTTTTGCAGCACCATCACTTCCGTTTCCGGTTCCGATGGCATCTACTTCATCTTCCACAACTTCGCCCACATGATTCGGCCCGAACGGTGTGCATTTCCCGTAGCCTTTGGCACAGACGCTCAGGAGCATTCCATCGGGACTCGTGACGACTACACCGACGACCACGTCATCGCTAACAAGAGAAATGCCCTTTACGCCGTATGTGCCGCGCCCAGTGGGGCGAACGTCCGTTTCATCGAAGCGGATGGACATTCCGCGATGGGTACTGAGAATCACTTCATCGTTCGGACGCACCATCTTGACGCCAATCAGGGTATCTCCCTCTTCTAGCGCGATGCCGATGATGCCGCCTTTCTTGGGCCTACAGTATTGATCGAGTCCGGTTTTCTTGATCAGTCCGCGACGAGTGACCATAAGCAGTTGCAACCCCTCCGTGGCTACCGCCTCGGCATCGAGATGCCGAACGGGGATAACACCGGAGATGTGCTCTTCTTCTTTGAGTTCTAGCACCTGTTTGATGTGTCTTCCGGGGCTGGTACGGCTGCCTTCGGGAATGTCGATCACCCGCAGCCAATACAACTGGCCTCGGTTTGTGATCAGCAGAAGATAGGCATGCGTGCTAGCGACAAAGAAATGCTCGATGAAATCCTCTTCGCGCGATTGTCCGCCGCTGACCCCTCGACCACCGCGATTTTGGGCGCGGTAGGTATTCAGTGGTAGTCGTTTTATGTAACCCAGATGACTGAGCGTGACGACCTGTTCTTCTTCGG
>RGDT01000479.1 GCA_009918525.1 Planctomycetia bacterium | reverse complement strand
TCCCACGCCTGCTCGCAAGCCCCGCACTCGGGACGAAGACATGCGAGTTTACGACCGCGTTAGTCTGATGTTTGACGTGGACCGTGATTACAACACTTGCTTTCACTTCCAGGTGGACGCCCGCGGTTGTGTCGGCGACGACTGTTGGGGGGACAAGACCTGGGATCCGAAATGGTTTGTCGCGGTACATCGTGAAGCCGAAAGTTGGACCATGGAACTCGCGATACCACGGCATCTGCTCGCAGGCGAAGCCTTATTGCCGGGGCAAGCGTGGGCCATGAACGTCGTGCGCACCTTGCCAGCGCAGGGGGTTGCGGCGATGGGTTTGCCCGCCGAGGCTCCTGAAACGGCCATTCGGCCTGAAGGGATGGGGCTACTGCTATTCACGGGTAATGACCGTGCTGAGGCATCGCGGAAATAGAGTCAATTTTTTATCCAGGAACCGGGGCGCATAAACCGGGGCGTTTACACGCCCCGCTCGCCATTTGGGGAAATTACCTGATCACAGTCGATGATCTGATCACCGGGGGTGAGGGTGATAGGATCGACACAACCTTCGATGCGATAGATACCCGCTCGTAAGTCCACGAATCGGTATCGGCCTTCCCCGTCTGTGGAGGTGATGCGCCGCACTTCGTCGGCCGAGTTGTCCAGGCCGCGCAGGCGAATCACGAGGTCTTTCGCTGGTTCATCACCCGACCAAAGGCGACCGGAGATCACTCCGCTGCCTTGCATTCTGAAGTTATAACGGGTTCCTATGTCGCCGGAGCGTAGATGGATGGCCGACACCTTACCCGATCCAACGACATGGCCTCCTTTGTCGCCGATGCGTACTTCTCGGGCGTTCCATCCGGGGCCTGCCGTGGCGTAAAGATTGTACTTGCCGGGGCGGAGGTCGTGGAAGCGATACATGCCCTGCTGGTTTGTTTCGGCTGCCAGTTGAATCGTCCGGCCTCGATCGTCGGTGCCGGAAAGAAGGATCCTCGCTCCGGGAAAATGGACCTCGTTGGACCCATCTTCATGGAATTCGTCGTCGCTGGTGACCATTCCGTTCAGTCCACAGGCACGGACATCGGCAAATCGGTAGTGAAGTCCCGTTTCTCCAGAGCCTAGCACAATGCCCGCGATGGATTCGTCGTCCACTCGGCCAACCGGCGTGGTGTTGACGGTTCCAACGGAGGCATTGCCGGCGATGAAACCGCGCGACAGTACTCGCGAAAGTCGATAAATTCCCGGCGGTAAGTCAGCAAAACAGAAAGTGCCATCCTTTGCCGTACGGTCGCTTCGATTTACCGGTTCCCCTTTTTGGGTTCGGCCCTCTAGGTGGATCTCGATGTCGGCCAGAGGGGTATCATCGGACCCGAATTGTCCATCCTGGTCGCGATCGTGGTAGACCACACCACTTAGAGTCGCCGGGACCACCTGGGTCTTTCGCTCGGCTGTTGGTGCGGAGTGGGGAACATGGTTAAGAATCGAAGCGGACGCAGAAGAGTCGGCCATCTCGGC
>RGDT01000478.1 GCA_009918525.1 Planctomycetia bacterium | reverse complement strand
TGTGTGTAGATGTGCGTAGATGTGCGTAGATGTGGGTAGATTATGTGTAGTTGTGCTTGAATATCTGCCGGAATAGATTCAATGCACACGATGAGTTGCTCGATATCGGAACGACCGCCAAATTGTTTCAAAACTTTTGCGAGGTTGTTCTTTGCCGCGATGCACTCTCGAACTATCCTGAGTGTCTCTGGTTTCAATTGCGTGTCTCGAGTGTACGTTGGGTCGTAAATGTAGTATTTTAGTGGCCCGTCGTCCTCGCCGGATAGAACACGACAGTATGTGTGGCCACTTATTGTTAAAAAACTCGGCACCGGAAGGTTTTTCGCTGCACCGTAGTTGATGCCATATGAGCCGAAGCTGACTTCGTTGTTGTACTTTCGTGACGATGCGCGAAACTCGATCGCGGCGCGCGAGTTATCTAGGCACAGTGCACGAAACTCTGGAGTCGGTTGTGTCCACGGAGCGATTACGTCGATTAGCTCGCCGCCGCGACAGCACCACTTTGCTCGGCCCATCTCTTGCGGGAACTTCCATGTCAGACACAGCGGGCACATGGGAATGTCTTGCGCATAGATTGTTGGTCTTAAAGTGCCGTCGGGTTGCGCCTGATGCGTTGGGAATGCGAAGTGGATTGGTGCGTTCGATGGGTGATCGAGCTCACGTTTTGTGCGGTCGTACTCTCTGCTTGAGGTTCGCTTGTATGCGTGTGCGACACTCTTGAGCTCCAACACTTGTCGATCGCTAAGTGGAAAACGTTGGGCAACATGCGTCCAATCTGTGAATTCGAGAAACTTGCCTTCGATTCGAAGATCGTTTGGTCGCACGGTCACCTCTTGCGTTTCAAAGTAGTCATCGATGGTGTGGCGTCCTCTACTAAGCAGCAAAACGTTCAGAAAATCGATCTCGACGTTGTAGCATTCTCGAAACGTGCACACATCCGATATGTGTCCGGAAAGCTTGCACGAGTCGCACGTGCTCGACGGGCAATACTTATAGTTGTGGCCTTTTGGTCCGAGTTCGCCCTTGCATGTCGCGCATTTGTGCTCTGGACAATCGAATGCTCTGGGCGTTTGGTGCGTACTCGAGCCACATGCGGAGCATGCCGGTGGAGGCTTCCCTGGGCAGCGCTTTTCAGTGTGGCCGAATTCTTCGCAGTACGCGCACAAATCTTGCGGGCATTCGTCTTTCCGGTGGTGAGTACCGCACGTGGAACAAATGCATGCGCCTTTTGCATGATGAGCTTTGCACGCATCGCAGTAAGTGCATTGGCGCGCGACGTGTCCGGTTTGGCCGCACTTGGTACACGCTCGCTTGGGGCATGCGTTCGTGTCTCGACGGTGGCCTTGCGCTTGGCATGCTGTGCAGAAGCGTGGACAATTCTGGTATCCGGTCACATGCTCGTCAGAGCCACAATGATCGCAAACCATGCACTTGATCGTTAGCTTTAACTTTTCACTATCACTTTCACTTTGGTCAGCGGCCTTTCCAGACCCCGCTGATAGCCTCCCAGCGGCCTTTAGAGACCCCGCTG
>RGDT01000477.1 GCA_009918525.1 Planctomycetia bacterium | reverse complement strand
ACGTTTCCGGCTCGTTGATGCAGGCTAACCCGAAGCGCTAGCGAGAGGTTGTGTGTTATTAGAAAAATCACAAACAATCTGGCCGTCACTGACGTTTCCGGCTCGTTGATGCAGGCTAACCCGAAGCGCTAGCGAGAGGTTGTGTATCAGTCGAAAAATCAAAAACAATCTGGCCGTCACTCACGTTTCCGGCTCGTTAATACCAATTACGGAGAGCGGGCTTCCAGCCCGCTTCGTCAAACCAATCAACCATGGCGGGCTGGAAGCCCGCCTTCCTTTAAATATATTGTACGATAATTTATTGCATGGACTGCCTTTACGAGCCGGAAGCGTCAGCGACGGCCAATGTTTTAGTTTTGTTGTAGGTCACGATTTATCGTGACAAATCCCATAGAAATGGCACGTTAAAACGTGCCCTACATATGTCTTTAACCGTCCCCAAATTGGCCAGTCAAAAGGCCCGCCCCTACAAAATACAATTTGGCCGTCACTGACGTTTCCGGCTCGTGAATACCTACTACAAGATCATTATCTTCATGATTTTCAACAAAAAAACGCTTTATTATGCATTACTTACCAGCAGCATCCCGATAGATAAGATATCTCCCACTTTACTCAGATTCAGGACCCGTATCTGACATTTTTTGACAGGAGGTCGCCGATGTCCGGAAATTCGTCGCAAAATGCCCGCAAGCATGGCCTTACCAGCAAGCTCAACATTCGCCCGGAGGATCAACTCGACTACGACGAGATCCACAACGAACTCTTGGATACCTTTAATCCGGAGACCAAAGACGAGCTCCTGCTCCTGGCCGACATGGCCCACTGCCGCCTGCTCGCCACACGCGCCCACCAGATCATCAACCTCAATATTGATGAAGAGGCCCGCATCGCACCCAAGATTCTCGGCGACCGGGCCAGCGAAAGCTTCAGGCCCACCTACGATAAATTCCGCGACTATCCTGACTTAACGCACAGCGCCATGATGGAATCGCACATCGGCATCCACCGCCTGGTCTATATCGTCGATGAGGCCCACAAACGACTCGTTAAACCTCGCCCGTATATCAGCTTCAAGCATATATGCGACGTCATCAGAACACTCGGCAGCCGAGTCGAAATCGACCTCGTCACGCCCGAAGCGTTTGAACTGATGGCCCTCTATTTCGCCTTCGTCGGCCCCACTGAAATCGCAATCGAAGAATGGCTTAAGACGTGCACCATCAGGGACTTCAAGACGAGCGAGAAGAGGCTCCACCAGATGGTGTCCGAATACCCGGACCGAAAGGCTGCTGGGGTCGAGCTGACCAAACGCATCAGCGACCATCTGCAAAAGCTCAGGGATAAGCAGGCTAAAGTCAATGAAAGCTGGAACTTGCATGTCGAACGAAGTATCGCTGTGAACCACGGCATGGGCCTGGGCATCCCTGATCGTGTCAATAACTCAAAGCTCATGTACCGCTATGCCACCACTCATGCCAATCGTTATGACCGACTGGCCGACAAGCTGCGGAGCCAGATACGTAACCGTA
>RGDT01000476.1 GCA_009918525.1 Planctomycetia bacterium | reverse complement strand
TGCCGTCCGTGTATGCGCCTCCCATGTCGGTGGTACCGTCCAACGAGATACCGCCGTAGAGTTTGACGCTACCGCTGCGGAGGTCTGCCATGCCCTCGAAGTACACCGACGAATCTGATTGCACGGTCAGGTTGGAGTTGTTGCCGCGCAAGTCGAGATTGCCGCGGACGATCACATCGTCTTGTGCCGACAGAACCAGATCAGCGTTATTGCCGAAGGTCAACAGCGTGCCGCTGATCATGATCGAGTAGTGCGACCGGTTATACAAAGGGTGGCTAGCTGGCACCAATGACTTGAAGTAGTCACTGTGGTCGCTTCGAGCCGCACCGGCGAAGAGTTGAATACCCTGACTGGCCGCGACCGAAGCAGGGATGAACACCTCGCCGGGCGAGCGGATGATGACGTTGGAGTTCGCACCCGTGACACGTGCAACCTGCGAACCGTTGGTCGAATCGAACGTGACACCGGCCAGCACCGCCGTACCCGTATTCAGCGACACGGCAACATCGGATTGAACCTCAACCACCGCGTTGGGGCCTGGTGCGGCGATGATCCCGCCTTCAAACAGACTAAGGGCACCACCAGCCTTGAGTTCCGGCTTGCCGCCGTCACCCTTGGCCGTGACAGTGCCGCGGATGCTCATGGCACCGGCAGCGTCAACGATCAGGCGGTTGTTGTCGTCGCGTGTTTCGATGCGAGAGCGAACGTCGAGCGTCACGTTGCCGCCGACCATCACTTGAAGGAGGTTCGCGGCCATCAGCCAGCCGCTAACCTGGAGATTCTGACCGACATCGAGGATAAGTTGCAAGGCGTCCAGGCCAGAGTCGATGTCGCCGAACGGAACGTGTAGGTTTGGCCCTTGAATCTGGGCAGCCCCCATCGCCTTAATTTCCAGGCGGCCGGTAGCCTCTACATCGCCAGCGATGGTCGAGAACGCGTTGCTCGCCAGTAAACTTGATCACTTGAGCGTTGAAGACATCGCCGATGATCATGGTATTACCGGCGGAATAGCGCCCGATGGTTATTTTCGAGAAGCCGTCGGCCAAGGCCGCGAGATCGCCGCTGGTCAGTTCCATATCGCGAGCAAAGGCATCGCGGGCTAGATCGGACCCGGAGGCATTTTCACCCGCTGTGCCGAGACGATAGTTCCACGCCTCTTGATTGGCCTGGATGATCAAGTTGCCGGTACCGACGACCTGAGAAGTACCTGAGCGGAAGCTGATGTCGTCAGCGATGAAGGTCATCGCTTTGCCGAATGTTTCGGTGATGATCATACCGGCATCGAGGTAGAGGAGCGCATCGACTCCCAAGAGATGAATCGTTAGCGTGCCGTTAGGTACGACCAGGGCGTAAAGGTCATTGCCGTCCCGGACTTCGTTGAGCCAGCGAGCGGTAGCCGAGGCCGTCCAGCTAATCCCAGAGAAGGTGCCGTCGCCGAAGACGAGGCTGGACTGGAACGGCGTATCATAGTGGTCGAGACTGGTAAGGATGAGATCGTCTTGTTCGACGATGGAAATATCACCCGGCCTGCC
>RGDT01000475.1 GCA_009918525.1 Planctomycetia bacterium | reverse complement strand
GACAGAACCTGCCAATCAGCCTCTTACGATCGAGTACAGTTGATAGTCGACGCCCGATTGGGTTTCACGGCCTTCTCCAATGGCCAAGACTTCGTTCAGCCAGGCGTAACGCTGATCGCCAGTTTCAAACTGTGCTTGAACCTGAAACAAGGTATCGCCGAATTCGCTCGCACCTCCGCCGCTTAACTTAGTAGTTACCTCGTCCGAGAACCGATACAGGCCAACATACCTGACATCGATCATCGCGCCGTCATCAGTCTCGAAGGTCTTGCGCACATCGAGTTTTGAAAGCCCGCCGGTGCCGCGGAGCAGCCAGTCGCCGCCGCCCGGCAATATTCGCCCTTTTAGCCGCGGCCCCTCGAAGCGACCTTCACCAATCACATAGGTGGTGCGATCGCCAAAAGGGGTCTTGCCTATCGAGTGAATGATGACGCCGTTCGAAAACCTAAGCAAAGGTTCAAGCTTTAGCATGTCAGTAATCCCTCAGTGATCGCACAAGGTTGATGCACATCAGAATTGCAATAACCAACAAAGGCAGAGAGGCTACGAGCACAGCTGATTGCGCAACTTTAATGCCCCCTTCAACTGACATCAGCGCGATCGGCAGCAGGCCAAGCACCAAGGCCCAGAATATTCGGTTCCAGCGTGGCGGATCCTGGCCTACCGGCAGATTGCGCATCGTACTTGCGGCCAGCGCGTAGGCCTTACTGTTGTATGTCGCAGCAATAAAGATAACGCTGATAACGCTGAAGAGTGTGAGCATCAGAAACGGAAACGGGAGGCTAGAGATGACGGCGGCGATCGCTTGCGGCGGTCCTTCTCCGTTGACAATTTCGCGGACTGGCACACGTTCGGTCATGTCCAGCCAGAACGAGTAGTTGCCAAGCACTATGTAAAACATCCACGCGCCGAGACTGCCGAAAACGGCCATTGCAAGCACTAGGTCCCGCAACGTACGCCCCCGCGAAATGCGCGTGACAAAAAGACCAACGAATGGCCCAAATGCGATCCACCAGGCCCAATAGAAGATGGTCCAGTTCTCGACAAATCCCGTCCGGTCAATCGCGTCCGTGTACGTGATCATTCGTAGAGAGTTCTGAAGCATGAATCCGATGTGTTCGGTGCCCAGACGCAAGATAAAGACGGTCGGTCCGACAACTAGTATAAAAAGCAAAAAAAGGAAGGCGAGCATAACATTGAATTCGGCTAGCTTGGAGATGCCCTTCGACAATCCGCTGTAGGCAGCGATAGTCAGGAGGCCTACGCAGACGCCAACAACCCCTATGTCAGTGTTGAGTGTGCGCGTGAAGCCGAGCCCTGCTGCTAGGCTCTCCGAAATCATCGGGACGGCAAGGCCTATTGACGTTCCGGCCCCTGCGAGCAGGGACAGCATGAATAGGAAATCCAGAATGCGCGACACGATTCCGGCCGTCGCACCGTGACCAAGCATCCCGTATAGCGCGGTGGAGAAGCGGAGATGGGGGGCACCCCGAACATAGTATTGGTAGCCGATGGCTACTGTGGGCAGCGCATAGATCATCCAAGCGAACGGCCCCCAAT
>RGDT01000474.1 GCA_009918525.1 Planctomycetia bacterium | reverse complement strand
GATAGCTTTCTGCACATAACGGTTCGTCCCGTCCGCCACGAGCGGTTTGTGGCCGTCCGCCGGGAACAAAAACGTAAACAGTCCATCCTGCATGGTCAGCAGGGCGTCCGCCGCGGCCGGAGCGTAAAATTGGAAATCTGTCTTCTCGTCGTAGGCCACGTCTGCCGCAAGTTTCGCCGCCGGCGCCCACTCGATGATCTCCCCGCCTCCGACGATGAATTGAAGATCGATATATTCGCGGTGCGTTTCCCATGTGAAGTTCTCGCGAGAGCCGGTGTCCAACCGCATGGTCTTGGCGAACAACTTATCGCCGGCGAAGTCGATTTTTTGCCCGGGCGCGACGTCCCGGCAGGTCTTGAGCCAATCGAAGAGCGGTTGCGGATCAACGTCGCGAAAAATCCCGGCGTAATGTTTCAGGTTGTCGTGTGTGTCGAGGATCATGAGGAATAGTGACTTGTGCAAAGTGGCGTGCGACGAGTGACAAGCGAAGACATGGGATTGATCCCCTACGTGGCAGGCAAGGTATCGAGAGCGCGCTCAAAGCTGACCAGCCGGCGCACGAGATTGTTGTAGCTCGCATACGGGTCTTCTGCGCGTTGGCCAAGGAGTCGATAGAGAGTCGTCTCTGCGTCGGCCACCAATGATATGTCTACCGATAGTGGACCTAGTCTCGTCAAGCGAGTAGTCGACGGGTCTATCCACCGAGACAAATTTACCCTAGTAGACAGGATAGAGAAATTCCTTCTCTATATTGGTTCCGGAAGACCCGACAGTTTATCATTGGAAATGAGTGCTTTCATAACGCCACGAAACGCTCGACCTTGCGGCGAAACACGCGTGCCTCAACCGCCGGATAACGAATCAGGCTGGGTTCAATTTCGGCAAAAAGCTCAAGCAGTTTGGCGCGGTCAACCAGGCCGACCGCGATCATGGACTCGGCATCGGCTAGGTCCCTCGTGTGACCCCGTTCGATTTTCGCCAAAGCCTGCGCGTAGGGATCGTAGTGATAGAAGTCGATTTGCCCATGACGGGCGATGAACAGGGACCGTTCACGCCACCCGGGAAGCTCCGGGATGAAGTCATCGGGGCTGGCCAACTCGATATTCACGCTTTCCCGCTCCTTGAGTTGCGCGAGCGCTTCGTAAAGTCCCGACGGCTCGGGCAGCGCTTTCAGATCGATATCGATCGTCGTGTCCCGCCAGCCGTGCAACAAAGCGGTCACACCGCCCGTGAAAAAAATTGTCCCGGGCCCTCTTACTGACTGGCCCAAAGCAAACATCAACCTCTCGATCTTCTCGCCGGTGACGAGGGGTCTCATAAGACTACTCCGCAATGCGGCGAAGGTATTGGCCGTAAAATGATTTGCCGAGGCTCTTCGCCCGTTCGGCCAACTGATCTTTAGTGAGCCACCCTTGGTGGAAAGCGATTTCCTCGAGACACTTGGATGCGATTGCGTGTGGGACTTGGCAAATTCTATCTCCAGGAAAATATAATGGAATTCTCCATCGGAACAATAATTTCACTGAATATACTTTTCAAATACGCGATCAATTACAGGAG
>RGDT01000473.1 GCA_009918525.1 Planctomycetia bacterium | reverse complement strand
TGTTCGATCTAGTCGAACGAGGTGAAGATCAATTGGGCTTAGCGGGTCTTCCTTGCGATAGTCCACATCTAGAACAACGTATTTTCGGGAAAGATGAACTGCTTCTAGTGATGTCGCCTCGACACCCACTGGCAAAGCAGCAAACGGTAGAACTCGAACAACTCAAACAGGTATCTCTGTTGCTTCGCGAACGGGGGAGCGGTTCGCGTCGCTGCCTGGAAAATGCTCTCGATCAGGCCGGACTATCTCTTAACACTTTTAAGATAGCGGCTGAGATTTCGAGCAACGAAACTTTGAAAGAAATGGTCACCCGAGGTTCGGAAGTAGCTTTTCTGTCACGTTTTGCAGTCTCCGAAGATTTAGCGCAGCACAGGTTGGTGTCGGTACCGGTGCGAGGTTTGAACCTAGCACGCGATTTGTACGTCGTGTACGATCGAAGACGGGCATTACCGGCAGTATGCCGAGCGTTTCTGCAAACGCTGGGGACCTGATCGGCAACTTCAGGGCAAAAGATCTCGCAGCGTGAGATGATCATCGAGCAAGATAGCGTGTAGACCGGCCGCGCGTGCGCCGTCGTAATCGTTGGTTCGATCATCGCCGACCAGCATGACCTGATGGGGAGGCTCCCCCGCACAGAGGGCCGCGAAAAATTCGGGAGCGGGCTTTCGCCAGCCGATTTCCTCGCTGTATCGCACAACAACAGAAGAATGGTTCAATACAGGCAATTCCGAGACGATGGTCACCAATCGCCGATCAAAATTGGACGCTATACCCACTTGCAAGCCACGTTGCTTCAGTCCGGATAACAATCGGTCAGCTTCGGGTGCCACACGCCAATTCGTTGATAGGGCAAAATGATTCCACAAGTCGTCGAATAGACACTCCCCCTCTAATCCCGACACATCGGGAAATGTGGCCTGTACGATGCGTTGCCAGCGGTCCCACTCGCGACGAGAGTCCGTTCGGTTGCCGGATTCTCGGTCACGCCTTTCCTCAGCGGCGAAGGCAGCGGAAAAAGCGCGACGAACTTCATCGAGACTCCTTCGGGAACCATACCGCTGACCGGCTTGGTGATAGGCCAAAGCAACGGGAGGATCGGGAAAAAGGATTGTGCCGACGGCGTCGAAGTAGACGGTGCGGACTTGTTCGGGAAATATAGTCATAAGGGTGATGTAGCGGAACTGTGCGGTGACGGCGCGTGATCGTAGAAAAGCGACAGGAAATATCCAAGTTAAAAGGGGATGCACCAATGAGCAGGACCAAAGGGGAACAATTCGCCGGCGTGACGGTGGCGTTGATAACACCATTTAAGAATGGTGAGGTGGATTACCCCGCCCTGCGCCGACTCGTCGATTGGCACGTCGCGGAGGGCACCGACTGCCTCGCTCCATGTGGAACGACGGGCGAGTCGCCAACGGTGGATCACAATGAACACGAACAAATAATTGCCACCGTAATCGAACAGAGCCGAGGCCGCATCAAGGTGATGCCAGGCACAGGCTCCAACAGCACTCGCGAGGCGATCCGCCTGACGAAATTTGCGAAATCTGCCGGGGCTGATGGCGCGCTGATGGTTGGGCCGTACTATA
>RGDT01000472.1 GCA_009918525.1 Planctomycetia bacterium | reverse complement strand
GGCGTTCCGGGCGACCTTGCGAAAAGCGCGGTTCGACAAGGAGAATTGCGACGACGGTCTCGAAGCCCTCAAGCAGTATCACCGCGAGTGGGACGCGGAAAAGGAAAAACAACAGCGCTCACAACCCGTTACGCTTGAAGCAGGAAAGCGCTACTTCATTGAAATCCTCCACACCGAGAGCACCATATCCGATCACGTATCCGCGGCCTGGAAAATCCCCGGCTCCAATGTTTTCAAAGTCATTGATGGCAAATCCCTCGCCGCCTTTGCCCAGGACCGCAATGATCTCGATGACGACGACCTGCCTGATGACTGGGAAAGAAAAAATTCATCTTCCACTTCTCTTGCCAATGGCGACAAGGACAACGATGGCGATGGCTTCACCAACCGTGAGGAATACAAACTGGGCACACGTGCTGATCTGGCCGATACCGACGGCGACGGGGTGAATGACTATGAAGAGATCAAACTGTATGGTGCCAATCCACTGGAGAGCGACTGTGTAGCCCCCCAACTCGCATCCACAGTATCTCTCGGGCAATATCATGCTCTTGCGGGTGCTTGGTCGCAGACACCCAATGGCAGTCTTTTGTCGATGGCGCGGAGGGGAGCGGTCGATTTTTCCATTCAGTTGGAAACAGCCGGTCTCTATCTGCTGGAGCTACAAGCCATCGTCCGCTCCTCCGGCGGCCAGGCTCCGTCGATTCCCGTTATTGTGCGGGTGGACGGCCTCGAAATCGGCCATGCCGAAGTCAAATCGACGGGTTCCAAAGTCCGTTGGCTCACCTCATGGCTTTCCGCAGGCGCACATACGATCACCGTCGACAACAGAAATCTTCGCACAGGGTTATCCCTGGAAATTTCCTCGCTGGGTCTTTTCCTCCACGAGGGTGAAGACTTCAATGGCAATGCCACGCCCGACTGGTTGGACAAACTCTTTCAAAAACGAAACCGTCTCGACGCGCAAGGGGGAACCTCCGGCACCTCACCCGCCTGCATTGAAGGCGTGGCCCGCGTGCCTGCCGATGTCCGCATCACTACCGCGACGGCGGAGGTGCAGGTTCAGCCCGGTCTCGCGGGCAGGTGGTTTGCCAATGTGCCTCTTGATCCCACGGGTGACACCCCGTTCAAAGCCTCTTTCGAAAATGGCTCCGTTCGTGAAGACCACCGCATCCGCTGGACGGCCACCAATCTGTTGTCATCGCCGGATCTCATCACCCTGCGTGTCGGAGATTCGCTCATGCTTACGGCCATACCTACGGATGTCGATCCTAACAAAATCGTCGCCCATTTCCTGCGCGACAACGAAACCCTCGGTGAAGGCACTGTAGAGAAACCGTGTATCGCCGCTTTCGATCAACCCGGCACCTTCACACTCACTGCCCATGCAGTCACGGGGGCCAACTCGTTCACGGCTTCGGTCAAAATTCAAGTGGTCGCCGCAGACTTTGGTTCTGGCTTTTCCCTCGCAGCGGGTGCCGCCCGGCTCTGGGATCTGCCAAAAATTCCCCATAGCGTGGTGATCGAAAACGATGTCGACCTCACCCTCACCGAAGTGAAGCGTGCGCCGGATCAGTCGCGCAGGTTTTC
>RGDT01000471.1 GCA_009918525.1 Planctomycetia bacterium | reverse complement strand
AGCTCCAACTTAAGTTCGGCCCTCACGTCCCGACCGGGGCCGATGGGTTCGGCACGCGCGGCATGGGCGCCAACCATCCAATCGGGCCACGCACGCTGCTCACTGGCAGCCCAGCCTGAGCTACGTGCTACCCCGTGGACAAATCCGGCCTGGCCGGCCTGCAGAGCCGAAATTCGCAAACCTACTCGTCGTACGGTGCAGCAGCACACCCCCACATTCCTCTGCAGCACAAAGTATCACGGCCCGATCCACAGTGCGCCCAGAGATCCAGTCCGAAAGGTCATTGCCATCCTGGTATGCACGTAATCCGGGAGGGGAAAATAATTCCCGTCGGTCTCGCCGATGCATAGTCACTGCCCCTTTGCTGTCCCGTCACGTACGGCCGAGATACTGCGCAGTCCAGCGATTTTTACGCGCCTTCTCGTTGTTTTTGGTGTAACCAGCATCGCAAGATGGCGAAACCCCCTGTGGACTCTAATACAGAGTTACCAAGAGGATTTGGCCAAATCCAGTGTCCCGTTGTGAAGAATCGTCCATCGCCGTGCCTGTTGGCAATATAGGGGCAGTCTATGTCGGCTATGACCATACTGAGCGTACGGGGGACGCCTGTCAGGTCAGGTCAGGTCCGGAAAACTGTACGAATGAGTACAGGGCGATGTAACCCTCATCGTGCGACGCAAAACCAGGGTGGTTCGCATCGGAGTCGGCTCGCGTCTACTCCCGAATGTACCTGCTGAGGCTCGGGCCCGTCCGCAGCGTTGTGGCAGACTCACAAGCCCGATGATACGCCTGTTAATGGGCATTTGTCAACATCGGAGGTCCGTAATGTCCCGTGGTGGACTCTGCCAGGCTGCTCCAGCTGCTCCGTCGACGCCGCTGCCCGGGCCGTATGGCAGGATGGCATGCCAGCCTGCAACCGCCGGAGGGCACTCCAGATTCGTAGATATGATCCCCCAACGTTCGTTGCTCTGAGTGGTCGTCGGCAGCGAGGGTACTCCCGACCAGAGTGGAAGGACTATCCCGAAACCTCATGGACGGATCGACAGCAGGTCCCCAGCGGGAACGGCCGCTATCATCGCCTAACTCTTCTATAGTAGGTACGTTCGACCCCATCGCATTCGGCCCTTCCGTCGCTTCTCCACCCCCCTGCAACTGGAGACGGCCGAGCCTGGCCGTGGCTGGAGCGGGCATCGCTGAAGCAAGGAGCGTTGCTGCAAATCGGCTTGGTAGTGTAAAGTAAGAATGATATTCCGTCCGATCTGCGGCATGGGCAAACGGATTTTCAGAGACGCTTTGCGTGCCAGATTTCTGCTCTCAATTTCCCTGCGTGGGGAATGCCGGCCCTGGAGAAGGAAGAAGCGTTCCGAAATCGCTGCGAGCCAGCGGCGCAGCTCATTGTCACTCTCGACCTCCGATATGTCCGCCGCCGCGTGTAGTCCGCATACGAGGTTGAAGACGCCGGTAGCGTGACGAAGCTGTAAGTCATCGCAGTACGATGCAAGCAGGAGCCGCCTGATAGGAATCGCTTCGGCTCATTAACGCAGATACACGCCATAGGCGTACTCGGCCTCCGCCGGGAGTCATTCGGAT
>RGDT01000048.1 GCA_009918525.1 Planctomycetia bacterium | reverse complement strand
TCATCAACGAACCCGACTTCCTCGACGCGTTACGCAAAGCCGCTTGGCAAGCCGGACGCCATGTGCAAATTATCCACGTCGGGGGCGCGGGCGGCGATCATCCCTATTTCACGCACGTCATGGAAGGACGCTACCTCAAAGCGATTTTCGCGCGTGTAACGACGGCCAAGAATATGTCACAGGGACCGCGACCGCTGGAAGGCTACGCGGGCGACTTTGAATAACTTTTTGCAAATCTTTTCGTGTCGGGGATATTCCCGGTTTTCATCGCGGCTGGTATCAAACTCACTGTGTACGCGCCACACTGGCACGCACACGACCATCTGCCGTGGGCGAGCGGGGCGTGTCAACGCCCTGGAAGCCTCTAATTTTCGAGGAGTACCTCTCATGAACCGCCGTCAGGCTCTGCAAACTGCTGGGTTAAGCGTTGCGACGCTTGCTCTGTCTGGGTTTCCCGTATGTGCTCAGGATAAGACCGTTGGCTACACTTTGCCGAAACTGCCTTACGATTATGACGCGCTCGAACCGACTATCGACGCCGAAACGATGAAAATTCATCACGGCAAGCATCACCAGGCGTACATCAACAACGCCAACACCCTACTCAAAGGCGAGCCGAAATTGCTCGCGCTGCCTGCCGATGAGCTGCTGGCGAACATCGAGAAAGTGCCGGAGAAGATTCGTCAAGGCGTCATCAACAACGTGGGTGGACACTCCAATCACACCATTTTTTGGGAAATTATGGGCACCAAAGGCGGGAAGGCTCCTAGCGGGGCGTTAGCCAAGGCCATCGACGCCAAGTTCGGTAGCCTGGACAAGTTCCAGGCTGATCTCAGCACCAAGGCGGTCACTCAATTCGGTAGTGGTTGGGCGTGGCTGGTAGTGAACAAGAAGGGCGAACTGGAAACCATCCAGCGCAAGAACCAAGACAGCCCCATCATGGACGCTTTGAAGCCTATTCTCGGGATTGACGTTTGGGAACACGCCTATTATCTCAAGTATCGCAATCTTCGGCCCGACTACGTCAAGGCTTGGTGGAACGTGGTCAACTGGGAAAAGGTGGCGGAACGCTACGCTGCTGCGGTGAAGTAGGCGAAGGCGACCGGGGTGTGTCAACGCCCCGATTCAAAGCGAAGGCGACCGGGGTGTGTCAACGCCCCGATCCTTGACTTCGGTCACTCCGTTCAGAAAGGCTGCGGCTCGCAGGAGTCGGGGCGTCTCGGTCATTGTTTCGCCGTTGCGTACGGCTTTGACGAAAGCGCGAAGAACGTCTATCTCGGCTCGTCGTGTCAGTTGCAGCGTGTGACGAACAGTGTTGTCGGTCCACTCCAAGCGACCGGGTAACTCCAGTTGTGCCCAACCATTTGCCGCCTCGATAGCGATCGTTCCGCGGGCCTGAGAACGATGAGTGAGTTGGGCCGTTTTTCCACTTCCGAAATCGAACAACCAGGTCGCTAGCCCGTCGAGATGTGCGCTACGAACGGCAAGCGGTTCCACGCCGTAGAAGTCGAAAGCGAGTGTTAACATAAACTCAGGTCCACAAGCCGATACGGCCTGTATAGAGCGAACCGGCCCGAGATCGGCGACTACCGCCCGCAGTACCCGAGCGCCTCGCCACAGGCCCGGCCACGCCGCCAGCCAAACGGCACCCGGAGCGTCTTCGATAGCCGGCACCGTGCAGAGTACGGGTTTGTTTCGCGATGCGGCCTGTGTCAACGGCCACGTCCCAAACCATGCCCGACCGAGCAATACGGCGTCGAGGTCGTCACGTTCAAGTAGTTCGACCACTCCCGCGCATGCCACCGCCCGAAACGGTTCCGAGGCAGCCTTTGCCCTTCGGGGGGCAGGGTCGTGAACGGCCAAGACAGCCACCTCGTCGGAGGCAAGCAACGTCTGTTGCCAGCGTGTCCAACCGCGTCCCACCCCGATGACGCCGAGCCGTAGCGGTTCCATGCGAATGTTATAGCAGCTTAACGAAGCAAACGGTATGGGGAATGGTAACAGCACCTCTTGTCGGCTACACTAGGAATATGATTTGGTTTTTGTGCAAAACGTGCGGCAAGAAGCAATCGCGACCCGAGAGCGAGAGTGGGACGCTGTTGTTTTGTTCGTGCGGTGCGAGTGTTCGCGTCCCGTTCAGCAGTACCACCCTGCCCGATCAGCCAACGGCAGACTCGGGGCAGGTCGATATGCCAGCCCCTCTGCCGCTCCGTCCAGTTCCGCTCGATATTCCCGATGCGCTCCCGGCCGATAGCACGCCTCCCCCGCCGTCTCCTGATCCACCCCGACCAAGACGCTATCGCAAGAAAAACGACCGATATTGCTGGAACCACACGGATGACTTCTCGGCGGGGCGTTGTAGCGCGTGTGAATTGATGTTCTGTGCCGGTTGTCTTGTAAAGTTGCGAGGCAAACTACTCTGCGGAGCTTGCAAGAACTTCCGCGTCTCTGGGGTCGGCAAACCAGCACGACGATTGCCCCTAGCCGTTACTGCGTTGGTTGCATCTTTGGTGGCTGCTCCGGTCGGGCTGACGCTATCGTTGGTCGGTGCGGGCTTGTTCTTCGGCATCGGTACCATCGGGGTGATGATTTTACTGACCGTGTTGGCCTTGCTGACAACGGGCGTCTCATTGGCTGTCAGTATCGCCGCACTACGCAAGCTGGAAGGACAATCGCGGTTGAGCGGGAGAGCGATAGCAGCCGCGGCAGTGTCTGTTTCGTTGGCCGGGGTGTTGTGGTGCGTGTCAGTCCTGTCGTTCGTCGTGGCCCGGTCGGGCGGAGGGTGAGGCGTGTCGCGTTGCGTTTTTTGTAACTATGCGCTTCCCGACGATCGTGATCTAGTCGGTGCGCGTTGCACAAGGTGCCACGAATCGCTCTACGAACCACCATCTCGCTATGCTCGTCCGGTTCGTCCCGATGAGCCGTCATGTTCTACCCATCCGCAGATGCAATCCGTCGGAATCTGTGGCCGCTGTAGCCTTCATGTGTGCGAAACGTGTCGGACGCGATGGGGGGGCAGAGTTTTGTGCATGGCATGTGTCGAAAAGGCGATTGAAGAAGCAGAAGCAACACCCGCGATGGCACGGGCCGGACGCTATCAGGCGGGAGCATCCGCCAGCTTCGTCGCAATCGGCTGGGGATTGGCGATCCTGGGCGTAGTGCTGTTCACCATCGCACGCCTCACGAAAGGCGAGAATGCACCGACTCTGGCCCTTAATGGGATTATTCTCGCTGCCGTGGGCGTGTTGCCTGCCGCCATCGGCGTCGGACAGGCCGTGGCTGCGCTGCGTGGGCAGACCGAATGGCAAACAACCGCCTGGGCCGGACTCGTTCTCGGCGGCGTTTATGTGGGGCTGATGATCGGCCTTGGAACCATGGGACTGTGGCAAGGCGGATGAGCCGTCAACAAGGTATCGAAGATTCAGAGCCGGAAGCGTTAGCGACGTCAGGAAGAACAAGATGAACCGTCAAGACGCCACGACACCAAAAAAAAACAGAGAGAAAAATGATTTTCTTCTCGTTGCTTGGCGACTTGGCAAGTTGCTCTTTCGGCCGTCGCTAAGGCTCCCGGCTCTGAGGCGAGTCGTGCCCCACCGGCATTTATCTTGGGTAGGAGTGATGCGATGCTTTGGGAAGTAACGATTCGGCCCCGCGGTCACGATAGCGAACTGGCTCGCATCACCGAGGAATACGCGTTGTTGTCGCATTCCAACGAACGTGTTCTTACGGGCAGCGGGCGAGGCTATCTTTTGGAAGGCCAACTCACCGAAGACGAAGCCGGGCGACTGTGTCGCGACTTGCTGGTCGATGAGCTGGTCGAGACCTATCGACTCGCACCGCTAGGCACGACGGACGCTGAAGCGTTTGCCACCGTGTTACTTAAGCCGGGCGTCATGGATCCGGCCGCCCTCTCGGTTGTGGATGCTGCTCGCGATCTGGGCCTCACTCTCGACGCTGTGCGTACCTTCCGCCGTTATTACGGCCCCGGGACGCCGAACGGCCTGTTACGCAAGGCACTCGCCAATGACGCTATCGAACAGTTCGTGCAAGGTCCGCTCCATCTCGATCATCTGGCCGTCGGCAAGCCTTATGAGTTTAAGTTGTTGTACGTACCGCTCGACGGCACCGACGATGACTTGATGACCATAAGCCGACGTGGGCAGTTGTCGCTCAGTCTGGAGGAGATGCGGACCATCCGCGACCACTTCCGCCGCGTGGGTCGTACCCCGACCGATATCGAACTGGAAACCATCGCGCAGACGTGGTCGGAACATTGTTCGCATAAAACCCTCAAGGGGATCATCGACTTCAACGGCACTCGCCACCACAACTTACTCAAAGAAACCATCTTCGCCGCGACCCAACAACTACGCCGCGAGATGGGGGCCGACGATTGGTGTGTGAGCGTGTTCGAAGACAACGCGGGCATCGTAAAGTTCGACGACCAGTTCCACGCCTGTTTCAAAGTCGAAACGCACAATCGGCCGTCGGCCATCGAGCCATACGGAGGAGCGAACACAGGGCTAGGCGGCGTCATTCGCGACCCATTGGGGACGGGACTGGGAGCCAAGCCGGTGTGCAACACGGACGTGTTCTGTTTCGCACCACTAGACATGCCGGTCGAGAGCTTGCCTGCCGGCGTGTTGCATCCGCGTAAGATCATGAAAGGCGTAGTCTCCGGTGTACGCGACTATGGTAATCGGATGGGGATTCCTACGGTCAACGGCGCTGTGTTCTTCGACGAACGCTATGTCGCCAATCCGCTCGTATTCTGCGGCACGGTCGGCCTGATTCCCGTCAATTGTGTCGTCAAGGCAGCAAGACCGGGCGATCTCATCGTCGCTGTCGGTGGTCGTACGGGACGCGACGGCATCCACGGGGCTACCTTCTCTTCGGCCGAGCTGACCGACAAGAGCGAGAAAGTCAGCGGCGGCGCGGTGCAAATTGGCAACGCGATTGCCGAGAAAAAACTATTGGATGTGATTCTTCAGGCCCGCGATCAGGGACTATACCACGCCATCACCGATTGCGGTGCGGGTGGTTTTAGCAGTGCCGTGGGCGAGATGGGCGCGGACCTCGGCGCGGCCGTCGATCTCGACCGGGCACCACTGAAATATGAAGGCTTGAGCTACACCGAAATCTGGATCAGCGAATCGCAAGAACGCATGATCCTGGCCGTTCCGCCGGAAAAATGGGATACTCTGCGCGAATTGTGCGCCAGTGAGGACGTCGAAGCCGTGGCAATCGGTACGTTTGAGCAGACGGGCCGACTGAAGTTACGCTATCGCGATCATCTCGTCGGCGATCTGGATTTGCACTTCCTGCACGATGGCCGTCCAGCAGTCGTCCGTCAGGCGGAATGGACACCCCCGGCCTTCGATTCTGGGGAATACCGGGGCGTTGACACACCCCGCTCGCCGATTGTAAAGATTGACGCCAATGAGGCGTTGAAACGCATTCTGGCTCATCCGACGGTTGCGAGTAAAGAATGGATTGTCCGCCAGTATGATCACGAAGTCCAGGGCGGCAGCGCCATCAAGCCGCTGGTTGGTCCGCACGAGGGGCCGGGCGATGCGGCGGTGATTGCCCCAGTCTTGGGTTCGTGGCGCGGCTTGGCCGTCGGCTGTGGAATGTGGCCGCGTCTGGGCGATCTTGACCCGTGGGCGATGGCGGCCTGTGCGATTGACGAAGCGGTGCGCAACGTCGTAGCTGTCGGGGCGAATCCGGCGCGGGTGGCCATTCTCGACAATTTCTGTTGGGGCAACACCGACCGCCCGGAGGTACTCGGTTCGCTGGTGCTGGCGGCTCGCGCCTGTCAAGAGGTGGCGTTGGCCTATCGCACACCTTTCATCAGCGGCAAGGACAGTCTGAAGAACGAGTACAACGCGCCAGGGCGTCGGATCGTGATACCGCCGACCCTGTTGATCAGCGCCATGGGCCACGTAGCGGACGTACGGCAGTGTGTCAGCATGGATTGGAAGGAAGCGGGCAACGCTCTGTATCTGGTTGGCACAACGAAAAACGACATGGCTGGTTCGTTTCTGCACCTGATCAGCGGGACGAGCGGCGGCACAGTGCCACGTCCCGATCTGGCGGTGGCACCGCGCATTTTCGCAAGTCTACATGGTGCTATCACGGCTGGCCTGGTGCGTTCCTGTCACGACTTGAGCGAGGGCGGTCTTGCGGTGGCGGCAGCAGAAATGGCATTTGCCGGGGGACTGGGTGCTGACCTGACCGCGACCGGGGCGACAGGGCTACCCGATGACGTGGAACTGTTCAGCGAATCGCCCAGTCGTTTCCTGGTAGAGGTTAAGCCGTCACACGCTCCGGCGTTCGAGTCGGCAATGGCACCACTGCCGGTGACGAAGATCGGCACGGTAGTTGCGCAAAGCCGATTGCGGATCGCGGGAGCGAACGGCGAGTGGATCGTATGGGCCTCGCTGGAAGAGTTGCGCAGTGCGTGGCGGGGCGGTATGCGAATCGAGGCCAAATAGAAAACATGAGCATCTCGAACCAGCGAAAGATGTCAAAAAAACCGCCAAAACGCTAAGCATCCCGAGAGAATAAGAACGCATCGTTCTTGATTCTTGGCAGCTCGCCTCTGCCGATCAGTGCCGGAAACGTAAGTGACGGCTAGTTACATACCGCCGTCGTTGACGCTTCCGCCTCTGATTTCACGTTGCCACTCGTTTTGAACCGATTCAGCCTCAGCTTGCGCGACTCCGACGATCTATTCGACGAAGTGCCCGACTATCCATAATCCACGGAAGATAGTCGCAATCCTCACGCGGGTGCTCTTGGGCTAAGTTCCAGCGTCGCGACCGCCGCTGTTCGCATCTCCTCCAGGGTAAAGGCAATTGGCACCCCTTCACCGCGTTGCCATAAGGGAAACAAGTCATCATAATGTGGCGAGAGTGGATTGCCGCTCTGTCCGCCGGGCAGGACCCAACGCGAGTTCTGCCATGCGCCCACATCGAGAACCATACGCATCGACGCAATGTTGATCGCCGGAGCCAGCGGAGCCAACGGTAGCACCGCTGCTTGATTGATTACGTCCGCATCACCACCGCATGGCACCGGACCGAGATTGAACATTTTCCCCATCAACCAACCAAGCCAACCGCCCGCCCGCGTCAAAGGATGACGAATGACCAGTTGGCGAACTTCTCCCCAAGGTAACGAATGGTTCGCCTCGCGTAATGCCGCTTGCATCTCTTCTCGCCAGGCGTCGGCCTGGGTTCGCAGCAATCCCACTAGATGTGACGTGCGGCGAAAGCAGCCGAAGTTATACGGTGTCAATGCGGTCAAACTTTTGCCGACGACCCATTCCCACGACTTTGGCGCGAATCGCTTGGCGACACGCCGTATCATCGACGTTAACCACAACTCGTAAACCGTCGCCCCGCGAGAATCTGCCGACGCGATCCCGTCCCACGTCCGCAACTCCGGCGGTACGTCCTCCAGAGCCAACACAAACGGCCGTAGTTCGTTCCAGGCGGCTGTGTACTGATCCATCTGGAGACGCATGGTTGAGGCGATATCCCAGTCATGACGCGATTCCAACGCCACTGCGATGGTCGTCGCTCGGTAGCCGTCGATAAAGTCACTGCCCAGGTACGGCCCTTGCCCCTCGGGTGGTTGGCGATTGTTTGCCGTGGCGATCCAACCACACGAAGGCGAGAGCCGATGGGGCAATTCCTCGAAGGGCAAGCCCGATTCGTACCATCCTGCTTCGGGGTCGGCTCCCAACATCGGAAGGAGGCCATGCCCCTTTTTGCGAAGCGGAGCCGCGCCGATCATCTGCCAACCGATAGCTCCCGTCGTGTCGGCATAGGCGAGATTCTGCGCTGCAACCGGCCAAAAACGGCACTCCGTGCGCAACGATTCCCAATTCCGTGCCTTCGAGAGAGTGAACAACCCACGAACTTTGGCCGGTTGCAGCCAGACGGCACACAGGGAAATCGACTGCGGCGTATCCGCGAGAATCGGGCTGATGACCGGACCGCGCGGCGTGATCAACACACGCTCGACGACCGCCGATGCTCCCTTGACGGCAATGGTTTCCTCGATCACGCGGCAGTCCTGCCAGCCAGACCCGAAGCGCACCTGTTGCCTCTGGGCATCAACTTCTTCGACAAAAAGGTCCGTATTGTCGATCAAGCCGGCCGTCAGCCCCCAGCCGATGTGCCCGTTGTGCCCCGCCAGCACGACCGGCCCGCCGACGAGTGAGGCACCGGCAACCGCATGGCCTGGAGTGCGTGTTGCGACGAGATACCAGTGCGACGGCAAACTAGCATCCAGATGCGGATCGTTCGCCAGGATCGGTCGGCCTGTCTTCGTCCGCGTCGGGGCGATGGCCCAGTTATTTGACCCAGAACCGCCCCCGGCCCATTTCAGAAACTCCATCATGTCCTGGGCTAATCGATCGACTGCTTGCCCAACCAACGCGCCCAGCGGGTCAATGGCCGGAGGACGGGCGGCACCGGGCGAAGCGGGGAAGAGAGGGCTTTCCCGGCTTGCTCCCGAAAGCGCAAAGGTGTGATCGATGGCCCGCAGAGCGTCGGGGCCGTCCGAGGTCAGCACCTTCAGACGCATGAGTTCGGCGTCCCAGTTGGCCGCGAGCTTGAACGATAGCACCTTGGCAATTGCAAGGCAGTCGGCGGCATCCCACGGAGCCAAGGTTCCGCCGACAAGAGCCATTTCATGCGGGACGATGCTTCGCCCTGCGTTGACGCCCGCAGCATAGGCATCGAGGTTATCGCGTAGGTCGGAGTCGATCAGGGCGAGTTGTTCGCGGGCACTGCGATAAAAGCCGATGCGTCGCGCCAACCGATCAACCGGTACAGCGGCTGGTCCGATCAGTTCGGCCACGCTACCGCGTGCGACGCGGTGCAAAATTTCCAGTTGAAAGGCCCGATCCTGACCCTGACAAAATCCAATTCCGAACGCCTCATCGCGATCATGTTCGGCTTCGATGAGCGGAATGCCGTGACGATCACGGCGGATGATCAGCTTGCCGACAAGCCCGGGCAGACACATCGTCCCCGTACCAGTTGACAGTCGACGACCGAATAACTGACCTAAAAGAAAACGAAACACAGGGTTCTCCCAGGCGAGCGGCGAAGTCTAGTCCCCGAAAGTTGGAAATAGAGCTTCGTCTGCGTAGACGGCAATCATTCCTCATACTCTGCGTATAATACGGACGACGGTTTGCAGCCCCAAGACGCCGAGGACCGACACAACCGCGACCGAAAAGGAAGCGGTTTCCCGATTGCCTTGCCGCTCCGCAAAACCATCGCGGCTCGGTTGAACCAAGTCATTGGGGAGGTTAAATTGACAGCTACCCGCCGACCACCGTGGAAGGGGCTAGGGGATAAGAAAGGCTTCCCCTCTCCACCCCAAAACCGCTTCGCTGGTTCGATCCGCAGCCCTATCCAGGAAGAAGCTCTATGACCGACCGTGAAACGCTACTATCGGCAATTGCCCGGCAACCAGGTGATGATATTGCTTGGCTCGCGCTGGCCGATTGTCTGGAAGAAGAAGGGCATAACCGCAGCGCCGATCTCCTTCGCCTGACACGACAGTTGCGCGGCCTAGCACGAACCGATGCCCAGCGAGCCGAGTTGGAAAAGCAATTGACGGCGTTGCTGAAAAAGAAAGCGCGACCAATCGTACCAGAATTCGTCAACAGTTTGGGAATGCGGTTCGCGTTAGTACCGCCCGGCATCTTCTGGATGGGATCCCCCGATAAGGAGCCAGAACGCCATTCGATCGAACACCTGCACGAAGTGGAGATAACGCGAGGGTTTTGGATAGGAGTCGTTCCAGTCACTCAGTCGGAATATGAGACGGTCATGGGAAGCAATCCAAGCCATTTCCGTGCGGGCGGAGCAGGATCCGATGCCGTTGCCGATATGGATACCTCTTCGTTTCCAGTCGAGAACGTCAACTGGCGAAATGCGACGAGATTTTGTTCGCGACTGGGGCGGCTGCCTCCGGAACGAAAAGCCAAACGCAAGTACCGCCTGCCCACCGAAGCCGAATGGGAATATGCCTGCCGTGCGATGACAACGACGGCGTTCGCCTTCGGTACCTCGCTATCATCGCGACATGCGAACGTCGATGGCAACCAACCAGGCGGAAGAGCGCGAACGGGGCCGTACCTGGATCGTACCTGTCCTGTAGGCCAATACCTACCCAACGCCTTTGGGCTGTATGACATGCACGGCCAAGTATGGGAATGGTGCAGCGACTACTTTGACCCCGATTATGGATTGGAGTCACCGCGTGTTGATCCCCAAGGACCGGAAGACGGAGACCGGCGCGTGTTGCGCGGTGGCTCTTGGTATCACTACACTCACGTCAGCCGATCTGCGACTCGCATCCGCTATGCCGAAGAGATCCGCTACGACAACGGCCTGCGGGTGGTGATGATGCCGAGCTAATGAAGTCAGCCCGCGAATGGTCGTCCGGTCAATCGCTCGAACGCCTCGACGTATTTTGCTCGCGTTCTCGCTACGACCTCGTCGGGTAAGGGCGGCGGAGCGCCTGTCTTGTCCCAGTTCGCCGAGAGCCAATCGCGTACATATTGTTTGTCAAACGACGGCGGATTGGTCCCCTCACGATAATCGACCATCGGCCAAAAGCGAGAGCTATCGGGCGTCAAAACTTCGTCGATGAGTAGAACCCGCCCGTCGGGCATGATCCCCCATTCGAGCTTGGTGTCCGCCAAGATGATACCACGCGCCAAGGCATGGGAGGCGGCCTTGTTGTATAGCGACCGCGTCCGTTCCCGAAGATCTTCGGCCAACGATTGACCGATGAACTCACTCATTCGCTCGAAAGATATATTTTCGTCGTGCCCCTCTTCTTCCTTCGTCGCTGGGGTGAAGATCGGCTGCGGCAACCGGCTTGCCTCGCGCAGTCCGGGCGGTAACGGTACGCCGCACACATTCCCGGCCGCGCAGTACTCCTTCCAACCACTACCGGCAAGATACCCGCGAACGACGCACTCGATAGGGACAACCCGTGCCTTGCGAACAACGCATAATCGACCGGCTAATGCCTCGAAACCCGACGGAGGAATGGTCGTCAAGAGATGATTTTCCACCCCCAGCATCTCAAGCCAGAATAAGGTCAAAGCGGTCAGCACCTTGCCCTTATCGGGGATACCGGTCGGTAAAACGACATCGAAGGCACTGATACGATCTGTAGCGACAAGGACGAGCCGATCACCCAGATCGTACACATCGCGCACTTTACCTCGACGACACGGAATGCCCAGCACCTCACTATTCAACAACACAGTCATGAGTCATCTCAGATGAAGCCGTTGACCCGAATCGGTCAAAGGGGATAGAAGGGGGTGGACTACCCACCTCCTCCTGGAAAAGTAGTTAATCAGGGCAACGGCAAATCCTTGAGCTCGAAAGCGACATCATGTGTCATGGTTGACCAATGATGGTAGACAAATTTTGCGGGGTTCCCCATCTTCGCCGCCCCGAATTGCCCGAAAGTCATCGTCAGATTCATCATCCCGAGCGGCCCACCGCCCCAGCTTGAGCCGTAATTTTGAAGCTTCGTCCCTTTGTCGTCGAACAGCTCGATACGCTGATAAATTGTATTGAGGAAGTTATAGTCACCGGCATTGGCTTTGTTGTTCACAGTGAACTGAACCTGAACTTGATTGTTCGGTAGCGTCTTGAAATTTTGAATATGGAATTCGACGCCCTCAATATCCTTTTTCAGATCTTTGGCATTTTGAATATCTTCCGTGAGTACTACCGGCCTTTGGCCGATCAACAAGGTCACGGGCACCACGCCTTTGACAGAGGCTAGTTTGCGTGCGCCTGGTGAAGGGGCCGATAGATTGACCGAAACCTGCACCGTGGGTTGCTTATAACCACCGCTGGAATAACGTCGAGATACCCAACGTCCCCCACCAGCCGCGTTTAACGCCTCGTCAGGGCTGAGGATGGGCAACATGGAGGCACGCCGATCATCGCGAGCCACTTCCAGCCGTGGGGCGTCTACGCCCAAGAAAGGCATATGAGGCTCGGCCCACAGGGAGAGGTTCAACGTAAGACTCTCGCTTCGTCCTCCTGCGGGAAGTGTGTCGGCCGGTCGGCTCAAATCGACGTTGCGATAAGTCTGAAAATTTGTCGCCGCATAGCGTATCCCGTCACTGTAACCGATGTGAGGCGGGAGCACTCCACCCTGATAAAGGCGAACAATATCATCACCCCAGTTATGTTGTGTGTACAAACGAGTATCGAGGGTAATCTGGTCCATGATTTGCCAATAAGTCAAATCCTTGAACTGATAGCTAAATTTACGCTCGCCCGGGTGAATTCGGCCATCGGGGCCGGGGGGATTGGTTAGGGTTCCGGCGTTGTTCTCGATCCGGTAGCCGGTCGCCTTTTTCAAAGCATCAATAACATCAGCGAACGGCCGATCGACTACGGTGAAGGTGTAGCGCTTGGGCGTCATAAGGACAGCTTGCTCTAGGCCCGGTAGCAATCGCCACACTCGCCTACGGATTTCCGGGTCTGGATGCGTCGCCGCTCGACGTAACACGGGTAGTGCGGCCATCCCCAAGCCTGCGAGGCGACGCTCGGCTTTATCACGCACCGCCCAGTCGCGATCTCCCATTGACTCGATCAAGGCTTGCGCGGCTTTGACCTCTTCCGATTCGACCGGCGGGGCGGCGGCATACACCACCAATGCCAGACACCACAACACGCAACCGGCTACGTAGAAAGGTCTCAACACGCTGATTCTCCGCAAGATGACTTTTTGGGTTGGGCAAACCGCTTTTTTCTATTCTACAGATTGTGGATAACCGTCCAATCCACACTCAGTTCGTCTGTTAATAGTACCTCTTAAAACAAGCCGGATTTTCCTAGGGTAGGGGCAGATTGTGGAACTCGAATGGAATCTCCACCCATTTGATTAACGCATCCTTGAACAATATCTTTGTTGCCGGCTTGCTTCCCTTACGAGACGGGCTTACCCGAATGATCAGCGTATCCGGCTGCGGCTGATCAACGGGACTGTGCCTACAGGGGTTGCCGTCAGCGTCCTGAAAGATCAGATGCTGGGAGATTCCAGGGTCAAAATCTATCGCCCCGGGGCCTTCGTTCTTCAAACGCACGACGATTCGAAATTCATTGCGTTTCTTTTGGGCTTTGACCTCGTCTATCACGAACTGGAACCACCCTTGCTTCCACGATCGATTTTTGGCGATGCCGTCTACAACCAGCCGGGTGGTGTGGCCGATCACCACCCGCGCGGGCAGCACTCCCTTTAACATCTTTAGACGCGAAGATTCGGCGTAGTGCCGAGCGAGCGGGATACTAACTCCTGTCGAAGTCGGTCCATTGATCGCATTTCCCAGAGAGGGGCCGACATCCATCACGCCCACTTCAGGCGGCATCTCCGTCCTAACCGGCAAGAGCGATCGGCCGCGGTCATCTGTCGCGGACTGTAAACGCGGTTGCCCAACCTCCACGAATCGAAAACGAGGCTCAGCCGACACATTCAGCGTAAGCGTGATCATGGGAGGCTGTTCGTTTTCGTTGTCTTCATCGCTCTCAAGGTCCAATGCTCGCTGTTGTTCGATGCGCGGCACATTAAGCCGAAAAACACCCTCGCGACTGACAAAACGTGCGGCCTGCTTCGTTGGTCGCAGAGCGATTCCCGGACGGCCCTTGTCATCGCTGTTATCCATCGGTACCAACCTGCATGCGGTACAAACTGCGTCAAGGGCTTCCCAAAATGGTACATCACGGAAAGTACCAGTGAAAAACAGTTGCTTCCCTGGTTCGAGCAGTTGCACTCTGTAGCCCGTCTGTGTGCGAAGTTCGGCCAACACTTTCTCTATCGGCGCGTCCCGAAATGTACCGTTG
Source organism: Planctomycetia bacterium (assembly GCA_009918525.1). GTDB lineage: Bacteria > Planctomycetota > Planctomycetia > Gemmatales > Gemmataceae > RGDT01. The sequence goes on along the minus strand of RGDT01000048.1, from coordinate 4,002 downwards.
ATGCGATTCGGGCGGAAATCGCGCTCATTCTCCAGAGGTACGATGAGTCGCATCACCCTACGACGTACTTCCAGGTCCGGCGAGTTCATCGCGCGATAAAGATACGGCAGAATGGGCGCACCCAGAGAAGCGAGTTGACGTTGTGCCGCATCACGGCGGATGAAATCGCGGTCGCCCAGGTCGATAATCAGTTTCGCTACATCGCGAGCGTCCAGCCTATTAATCGTCGGAGGTGCTGCCGCGAACAGGGGAGTCGCACACACGATAGCCACCAGAACCCGGCGAATTCGATTCATGATGAACTCCAGAGTGATATGGTTCACTTTATCACTCACCGGCCTAAGCTGCCATGCGAAAGGCCGAGGCATTGAAGGGAGACTTCCGAGCGTGCGTACCGGGTTGTTCGCTCTCACATTGTTCATAGCGTCTGCCTTGTCGTTTGTAGCTCAACCGATGATCGGCAAGCGATTGCTTCCGCTAATGGGAGGCACGCCGGGCGTGTGGGCGGCTTGCCTTGTATTTTTCCAGGTGGCGTTGTTGCTGGGGTATCTGTACGCCCATCGCATCGCTGTCGTTCCCCGAGTGCATTTGTTGACATTGCCGGTCGTACTGTTGGCGTTTGGCGTTTCCACGTTCGCGACCGGACAACCTCTGCCGGTCATCGCCGAATGGTTGCCGCGCGGGGATGACTATCCGTTTCTCCCCCTGCTGGCGACTCTCACCCTCGCGATTGGCGTGCCGTTCGTCGTCTTGACGGCAACGGCTCCGCTCTTGATGCGTTGGTACGGTGACAAGGAACATTCTTACGCACTCTATTCCGCCAGCAACCTGGGTAGTCTGCTCGGACTTTTTGGCTATCCCCTGCTGGTCGAGCCTTGGTTGAACATCGCAGCACAGCAACAAGCCTGGGCTGTTGGAGTGTCCGGCTGTTTGATTCTGATCGGCTGCTGTGCGTTGTGGTCGTCTAAGGAAGTTACCTCTCTCCGATCGTCCACTCAGGACGTCCCCTTGTACGATTGGTTGACCTGGACCGGCCTGGCCGCGCTGCCTGCTGCTTTGTTGACATCGGTATCGTCCGTGTTGACGGCCGAGGTTGCGCCGGTGCCGATGTTGTGGGTAGTGCCGTTGGCGTTGTATTTGGTAAGTTTCATCGTTGTGTTCTCTGGATGGAGCGAGGGCGTCCATCGCGTTGTCTGGCGTGTCAGCACTCCTTTGATTTTGTTGGTTTCCGTGGTTTTGCTGACCCGTGCAGCCGATCCAATTTGGTTGGTGGGCGCACTGCATTTGTCGGCCTTTGTCGGTATCTGTTTTGTCTGTCACGGCGAACTGGTGTTGCGGCGTCCACCCGCTGAAAGGTTGACGCTTTTCACGTTGGCTCTGGCGGCAGGCGGAGCGGCGGGCGGGTTGTTGGTTGGGTTGGTTGCTCCCTTGCTCTTTGCCCGGCTGGGGATGATCGAGTATCCACTGGCGCTCGTGGTGGCGTGCCTCGTTCGGCCACATCATCTCGGACACGACGATAACTGGCGAACGATAGATGTTGCGTATGCCGTGGTTATTGGACTGTTGACGTTGATGTTGATCATCAGCGCTTCTTACTTGCCCGAAGCAACCGAAAACAGCGAACCTCTGATTCGACTGGCAAAATCTGGCCTGAAATGTTGCGTACCAGTGGTCGCTACCTTCGCTTTGGTGTGGCGGCGTTGGCGTTTCGCGATGTCGCTGGCGGCAGTGTTTCTCGCCAGTGCAGCCGACGAAAGCCCCAGCGGCACGGTGCTTTATACCGAACGCACGTTCTTCGGCACGGTTCAGGTGGTCCGCAGCCGTGATGGGCGTTTCGTTCGACTGGTTCACGGGGCGACGCAGCACGGCCAACAGCGTGCCGACCAGCGAGAACGGCCAACGCCGTTGCTGTACTATCACCCTAGCGGTCCCATAGGACGACTGTTCCGAGTGTTGCCACCAACACGGACGAAACGTGTCGGCGTCATCGGGATGGGGTGCGGAGCGATGGCGGCCTACGGTCGTGAGGGAGAGCGCTGGACCTTTTTTGAGATCGACCCCGCCGTGATACGCATCGCACAGGACGAGCGTTATTTCACTTTCTTGGCGACATGTGCCGCCAAGTTGGAGCTTGACGCGGGTGATGGGCGACAGCGTTTGGCGTTGCGGGATGAGTTGTACGATGTATTGGTACTGGACGCATTCAACTCGGACGCTATTCCGACACATTTGTTGACGCGCGAGGCGATGGGATTGTATCTCGATCGACTGGCGGCGAATGGGTTGTTGGTCTTTCATGTATCGAACCGTTATTTAGATTTACCGCCATTATTGGCACGCTTGGCAGCGGAGCGTGGATTGGTTTGGCGTGTCGATCACGACACGATTAGCGACCCGACGACGGGCAAATTGCCTTCGTCATGGGTGGTGGTAGCGCGAGACGAAGAAGCGTTGGCGTTGCTGGACCGCGACCGACGATGGGAGCGAACGCCAGTGCGTGCGGGGATGGTGTGGACTGATCACTATTCGCCTTTGTTGGCGGTATGGCGTAGAGAGGAATAGAGCACATCAGTTGTAACTCTCGGTTTGTCGGATGGGGCAAGGCTTCCAGGAGGAGGAAGCTTCAGCCAGGACGGAGTCTACAACGGCATGGGGCGTTTTGGGGAGAGGAAAATGAGCGACAATAGCGAAAAAAATCAAGAAAAATAGATTGTCATTGATTGTCAACCAAAGTCATCTTTTATAGATGCTTGCAATCCTTGGAATGCGACTCCTCTTCATCCATAGAATGAAATATGCAGTAATGAATTGACCCAAGCGATAACTTGGACATCATCATTGTCGATATGGATGTACTATCAAACTTGGCGTACTGGCAACCAACCATGAAAGCATACACCGAATATTTAACGCTAACGGTTCCCGGCAAAATGACGTTCGTGAACATCACGTCGCGGGTCGAACAGGCGGTTCGCCAAAGTGGCGTTCGCGAGGGGATGGTCCTGGTGAACACTATGCACATCACCAGCAGCGTCTTCATCAACGACGACGAACGCGGTCTTCATCATGACTTCGGCGTCTGGCTTGAACAATTGGCCCCGTTCAATCCCGACCCGAACCACTACCATCACAACCGCACCGGCGAGGACAACGCCGACGCACACCTCAAGCGGCAGATCATGGGCCGGGAGGTCGTCGTGGCGATCACCGCAGGAAAGCTGGACTTTGGGCCATGGGAGCAGATTTTTTACGGCGAGTTCGACGGAAATCGCTCCAAGCGGGTGTTGATCAAGATCATCGGGGAGTGATGTGCGCGGGTGTAATCGTGCCAAAGCGTAAGCAAGGCTGCTACCGTTCGTTTGAAGAAGAGGAAAGGAAGTAGAAATTACCCCTTGCCTTTTTCTGCGGCGCGGTTATCATTCCATCAGGCAAGCTCGCTTGCGGGAGTAGCTCAGTGGTAGAGCGTCACGTTGCCAACGTGAATGTCGTGGGTTCAAATCCCATCTCCCGCTCTTCAAAAGGTTCGGAGTATTCCTCCGAGCCTTATTTCATTTCCTCCCTTGTCTGCCGTTTCACTGTCTGACAAAATATGAATACATCCCCATGAACCTCCCTCCGAGGCTCTCCCATGAACTTCTGTCGATCTTTCCTTCTTTTCCTTCTTACCATTTCCTCTGTGATCGCTCAGACGGAGAAACCCAAAGAACCGATCGGCCCGGTAAGTTACTATCGCGATATTCGCCGTATCTTCCAACAAAACTGCCAAGGCTGCCATCAACCCGCCAAAACGCTCGGCGGCTATGTCATGACTTCTTACAACGACGCCCTGAAACCCGGTGACACCGGCAACCCGGCCATCGTGCCCGGTCAGCCGGAAAAGAGCGAACTCATCACTCAAATCAAAGTGGGCGGCGATAATAAGTCCCTGATGCCCAAGAATAAGGAGCCGCTCAGCGCAACTGATCGTGCTCTCATCGAACGCTGGATTCGCGAAGGGGCTAA
>RGDT01000470.1 GCA_009918525.1 Planctomycetia bacterium | reverse complement strand
CGGGCACGCACACTCGTGAGTTTACGCACGCCGCAGGTTGCGCCGCCATCTGGCTACTGCCAGTGACAACAGCGGCAGCGCGCGCAAATCTTTGCTTCGCCCGCCATTCAAACACAACCGCGCGTTGCGTTTTGCCATCAAATTTAGCTGGCTAGTGTTGGGCGGAGATCCAGCAGCTCGCTCTCGCAGGGTCGAGCAGTTCACTGCACTCTGAGGCCTGTAACACCTTAGGGGCCTCCGATGGAGTCATCCACATCAGAATTTCTCATGAGGTAGTGAGCTTGCGAGCTACTGCCGCCAACATCGCGTGTAGCGTAGCACTTCGAGGTCGCGCTGGCCTCGTGCGAGTCTGCGTCTTGCAGCGCCACCGCCAATCCATAACAAGCAGTCTCGGAAATGCTGCCGACCTGCATAAGGGGGTCGCAACAAAAGGCGTCGCGGCGTTCGTGTCGAGGCGCACCGATCCTTTCCAAGTAAACAAAGGTCGCAACAACAGAGACGCGTCAATGTGGCTTCCAAACGTATGCGATGGCACCATGAGTTCTACGGACATGTAAAGTGGTGATGTGAAAACGCGCTTGCAGCAGATGCTCCCTCTGCTGGCTTGCTAGAAGTACCTCCCTTCGACGTTTTATCCAACGTCGTCGCGAAACAGAAAGAGAAGAGCGTCGACCGCATTTGCGCAGGCTCACTTATATCGCGTTTAATAATTGTTTAGCAAGTGCTACAGGGACGCGCGTCAAAATCATGATGGTGTAGTTGTGCTGCCCACGCCAGAGTAGCCATAGCGTTACTGCTGCGGCAGTGTGGGCAGTAGCGTGACGCAGCGCGGCTGATTGGTTCAGCTGTGTGGCGCCCTCGCCAGAACGCGTGGACGGGTGACGTGGTGGCCAGCTCATGACCTGTAAGCAATCTTTCGGATTTTCCGACATACAATCTCTGACTACCTCGTGATAGTATCCCTGCGGAAGGGCAATGACACTACCAGTGACGCTTGGCGGAGGTGTGTTGTTTACTGATTGACAACTTCTCCAACTCCCGTCAAGTTTGATCGTCAAGGTTTTGCTTGTGATTTTATGAGGGCTTCGGCCCAATCACAAAGCATCCACAGCTCGAGGGGTGTGTCATTTATTTGTTGATGGACTTGGGAATCTGACTCAAGCAATCGAAGGCCAGCAGCTGGATTGTTTTAAGGTGCCCTCCCAGCGAGCAAGGTAACAACGCACCTTCGCGGCCTCTTGGCTACTAGCAAGCCCAGCGCGCGTTCCTGTCGGTGTGACAACGGATGCGTCCTCAACTTGAGACTTGCTTGTCGCGTTCCTTATGATGGGAGATGACCGCTCCAACGTGCCCAAAGCCTTGCGCCCGCTGCGCTGGCATTGCGCCTGCCAGGCGCAGCGAGCCCACCTGGGCAACATACCTCGGAGTGAGATGCCCGCGAGGTGTAGAGTCGCCCCTGCGCGCCCGCCCGCGCGAAGTGCGTGCCAGCAAGCTCCGCGAAGCGTGTCGTCGCGACACTAGCGCCCCCGGGCCCGCGCGTCCTCCGACGCACTCCCGCACGGGCCTGCGGCGCGACGTCCACTCTGCGAT
>RGDT01000469.1 GCA_009918525.1 Planctomycetia bacterium | reverse complement strand
AGCGAGCTGTATTTGTTGTCGCTGTTGGTGGAGGAAGTCGCGAACCCCACGTAAGCGGAGCCTCCATTCTCCAGGGCGGAAAGTCGCGCCTGCTCCAGCGCCGCGCCCAGGGTGCTGGCACCGCCCCTGCGTCCGACCACACCGAGCAGGCCCTGCAGCGAAGGCAAAAGCAGAGAGGTCAGAACGGCGATGATCGCTATGACAACAAGAAGCTCGAGGAGCGTGAACGCCTCCGAGCAAGGGCGCCGAAGGACATGCCCCCGCCCCCCGCTCCACGGTCCACGATCCACGCTCATGGTCGTCAGTTCCTGATCCAATTGTTGCTGTCGGAACTATTGTTCGTCGTGAAAAGTTCGAAATACGTTGTGTAATTCGAATACCGGTAGGCCGAACCCCACGGATCGATGAACTGGTTGTTCGTTGCCATGCCCGGCGTGGGCTCGAAATAAACCTTCGCCCCGGAAGCAGGCGGACAGAGGTTGGTATACAGCGTGGTGGCATTGGACGGGTATGAACCCGTGTCAATCTTGAAGGATTCGATGGCGGCGGACAGGGCGGCGATTTCCGAACGGGCGCGCGACTCAGCACCCCTCTTGTTCACATAGCCAAGCGTCGAGAGCGTCAATGCGGCAAGAATCGCGATGATGGCCACAACAACCAGCAACTCTATAAGGGTGAACGCGCCAGCGCGCAGGCGCAGGTGACGCGTCGTGGTGGTCAAACCGCCGTCTGAAGCTGAAAACTTAAGAGTGCGACGAGGCTTGGGGGGACAGGCCTTGGTCAAAACTGAAACCTCCGCGAGGGGAAACGAGCGGCTCATGTATTCACAATGTAAACAGAGCGAGGAGCTGTCAAGGCTGATTTTCCGGCTTCCCAAGACCCGATCGGCGCGGCTTTGGAGCGGAATAAAACGCCTGTTTGAACATGGGGGGCGTAAGCGCGGTCTCAACCTACAGCGTTGCGCGGGATGCGGACAACATCTGTTTCGCAGGCGCTTGCAATTCACAAAAAAATCGGTAGTTTCAAAAGTAACAATTATCTTCCCTCATGACCTCAATATCCCCCCTGATCGGGCGCGTTTGCGCAATCATCCTCACTCTGACCCTCCTCGTCACCGGAACCAGCCATGCGGCTATTACCGTCGATGGAGTGCGCGATAACGAGTATGGCTCGGCTCTCGCTGTTCAAACTTGCGGAACTGGATTCGGCGCCGGTTCGGGTGGGAGCAGCTTGGCCAACGCTTATGCACTCAATGACGGAACCAATCTATACGTCTTTATTGGCGGAAATATCGAAGGTAACTACAACAAACTCCTGCTCTTTTTCGACTCAAAAACCGGAGGGCAAGGAACACTGAATTTTACCTCTGGCCCGGATGAATCGAGTGCTTTGACGAATCTCCAGTTCGATAACTCTTTCGAAGCCGATTACTTCATGATTTTTCGTTGGGGAGGCAGTTCCGGGAGCGCGTATGCTGACATCGCCACTTTAGGGGCAAGTGGTGCGGCCGTGTCATCATCTTCCATCCTTTTTACTTCAGGTGAAACACGATTGTCGGTCATTTTCTTTTCCTTTTCTGCATCTTTATTC
>RGDT01000468.1 GCA_009918525.1 Planctomycetia bacterium | reverse complement strand
TGTCCCAACCGGACTTCGCAGTACCGTCCTTCTCGTACCGCCTACACTCGTTCGTGTTGTGCGTGTTAGATGCGCCCCCATGTTTCTGGCACAGGACGCAGTGCTTCTCCGTCTTCTTTTTCTTCTTGGGAATCCTGTCTGCGGAGGAATTCCCCTTGCGCTTCTCGGAGTGGCCGTTTCCGTTTCCGTTCCCGTTCGACGATGGCGTCTTCGCGGGTGCGTTGGAACTGATACTGGCCTTCTCGACGTTCTCAAGAACGAGAAGCAGCTTCGTAAGATCCTGAGGTACGTGTTCCTGCGTGAGGTTGTACTGATGCAACCACGACTCAGGGCACGCTCTCAAGATGTGGCCCGCCAAATCCGCTTCGGAGAAAGGCTTAGCTGGCCTCGTCGACGTGGTCGCCTTCGGGCTGTTGTAGATACTCGGCAACAGCGCGATGTAGCTGTTGAGCTGTTCTACGCGAGTGAAGAAGGCGCGTACCGTGACCCTACCGGATTTCCTGATTCCGGTGCTTATGTAGTACCGTTGTTGCTCCGCGGCATCCATGGAGAACATGGTGAGCACGTGGTGCTTGGTACACTCGAAGAAAGACTTAAGTGACTTTCCTCTCGCTTTCGCGTGACGTACCCCCTTGAGGTCGGTCCAGTTCGCGTTGTCAATCTGACGTTCCACGATCTTGTCCCAAGCCATTCTCTTCTCGGTAGAGAGGAGGTTGGCGTACATCGCGAAAAGCTTCTCAGCTGTCTCGCGGCAATCTTCCAGGGCCTTCTTGGCTTGTACCTGGTTCGCAGCGAGCGTTCCGCGTAGGTTTGCTAGTGCAGTCCTAGTCGCGCTTGAAGTTGTATCGCCAGCTTCGTGAGTGACGATCTCTTGTCCAACCGTCTCAATCTCGTCGAGGAACTTACGACGAGAGTTGGCATGTTTCTTGTAGTCGCTGAACAGCCCCATGCGCTCAAGAGCGGCAAGGGCCTGCTTGACGTGGCAAAGAAACTGCTCAGGCGTACCGTAGAACCAGACTCCGGCACGGAATTCCGTGTCGTTCGCGAGACTGATCTTGAAGGTACGACCTTCGCTGTTGTTCTCGGCGAGTTTCTCTTGTACCTCGTCTACGACAGGTACATAGGGAATGGGGGGACGCTTCGATTGGTTCCCCTTCTCGCACTCTTGATCCTTGAGAGCCTTGTTATTCGCGCCTCGGTCCGACATGACCTTAAATAGGTGGGCAAGTCTCTTATTTCCGAGAAATAGCTCTTTAAACGCGCTCTTCGCGGGGCTTCCGACGAACCGTTCGTACGGACTGACGTAAGTGATTCGCGAAGGAATCGTCTTGATAACCACGTACGCGCGCGTTGACAAACGCGTAGCGGACTCCTTCGTGGGCACTTGATTCTGCGCGCGTGCGCGAAAAAAAATCTCGAGGGACTCAACAGCTCAGACGTTACTTGAACCTCGCACCAAATTTTGGCAGCAGTACCAGACAAAATTCGAATATCAATTGATAGTGACTTGAGCCTGGAAGTGGGAGGCCAATGGAAGGGGAGGAAAACAAGTACACTACTTAGGGAGACAAAGGAAGGATGTGAATGAAAG
>RGDT01000467.1 GCA_009918525.1 Planctomycetia bacterium | reverse complement strand
TCTCGGGGCCCCGGCGTTATACAGCATGACAAAGCGCTTGACCGGCGGCAGGTACGCCACCGAAAACTCGCCGACCTGGTCGTGCGTGAACAGCACGCTCGCGGCCGCCTCATTATTCGGGAACCAGTTCGGCGCCCTGTCCTTGTTGAAATACTCAAGCTTGGATTTCGTCCCGAGGTCGGCAGACTTGACGCGGGCCAGACAGACGCTGCTGGCGCGGTACTTGCCGCTGCCGAAGATGTACACCCAACCGTCGGCCCCAGACAGGAAGGAGACGTTGATGAATTTGTCCGTGGACAGGTCGTAGAGCTTTTTGAAGGTTTTGCCGTCGTCGTCCGACCTGGCGAGGACGGACCGCCCCATGATATTCTTCGCGAAATCGCCGTCAGTCGTGACCACCAGGTAGATGACGCCGTTGATCGAGATGCCGCCGCTGGGGACCTCCAGGGTTGACATCCTGACGCCGGGGACCGTCAACGGCAGCCACCTACCATCCTTGGCTCTGAAAAACTCGAGGACGATCTTCCCCGGGTCCGTGCTCGTGGTCCAGGCCAGTACGTCGGCGTCTTTCGGCCGGCCTCCTCCGTTGGTGTCGCCGAACAGGAAGTACAATTTCCCCTTGTGCTCGAAGGAACTGCCGAGGTCGGTGCTTGCGACACCGTAGCGCTTGTCCGTCTGGCTGAGGGTGGGCTTGTTGGACGCCTTGTCGAGGTCCCCGGTCAATTGATTGACCCACTTGGTAGAGTTCGGCACGTAAAGCAGTTCGTCCGCACGCGCCGCGGTCGCCAGGGAGAGGCCGAGGCCGGCGACCAGGATTGCGATCATCGCTGGCAGACGCATACTACCCTCCAGTCCCGGGCCGTGCAGCAGGTTCATCGACGGTTACTCCTGTGGGTAATTCGGAATCACCTCGATCCTTCTCCCTCCCTCACCAGGGCAGGGAGCAAGAACGATCAAGACGATGCGGTATAAGCGGGAGCGAGGTCAAGTCATGCATATTACTTGGACCGCTTCAGGTAGAGGATACGCTTACCCTTCCCCTCGCTGGAGAATTTTTCCAGGCGTTCGCCCCCGCTGCTCCCCAGAGCCAATTCTAAGTAGTCCCCTTCCAACGAGTAAATGCCCTTGATTACTTGACCCTTGAACTTGTATTTTTCACCCTTGATTTTCTCGTCGTCGGCCGCGAAGGTGATCTGGATGTCGCTCAGTCTTGGCTTTTTGCTCGGGTCAAGTTGAAACATCCCCTCGGTCGTCTTTTTCTCTTCTCGCACATTTGTGATCTTCCGGCCTTGCCAAATCCATTTCATGGGGGCTGTGATGGGGTGGTCTTTCCCCTCGGATTCCATTTTCGTGACCACCCAAGTTCCTCGAAGAAGCTCCTGGTCTTTCTGTTCTGCTTGCCCGTCAATCGTCACATGCCCGGCCAGATTCCCGAGTGCGGTCAACAGCAGGATGGCCAATCCGCATTACGATCTCCCAAGCAGAACAAATCGTGGCCTTCAGCAAAGCAAGGCTCGCCATGCGAACTATGTCATTATCCGCCTCACTAGCTGACTATCACACACCATCACCCCACTCGTGTCAATCCCCT
>RGDT01000466.1 GCA_009918525.1 Planctomycetia bacterium | reverse complement strand
CGATCCGCAATGCCGCACGAGACGCCATCGGGCGCGGAGCTACGGAAGCGCTCGACAGCGCATTGAACGCTGCAGGCGTCAGCAACAGTCAGACCAGAAATGCGATTGGCGCCAGCGTTCGTGCGGCAATGGAATCGATTCGCGTACGGTAACAATCGAAATGAAAACGGCGAAATGAAGATGGAGTCCCTGACAGTTCAAATGGAGCGGCCTTACAGCCAGTTTGCTCCTGCTTACGATCAAACCATCGGCTGGCCAACGTTCCTTCGCACGCGACGCAGCTTTGAAATGCTGGCGCAGCGGTACGACATCCAATTTCGCAACGCGGCTGATTTGGGCTGCGGGACGGGATTGTTTGCGAACTATTTGAATCAATGTTGGGACGTGCCGGTTTACGCCGTAGACCTTTCGCCGGAGATGTTGCGCGTCGCCGCGCGTAATTGTCCCGGCTCCAAAGTGCGATTGCTGCGGCAAGACATTCGTCGTTTGCAATTGCCGGAGCCGGTAGATCTGGCTACGTCGAATTTCGATGCGCTGAACCACCTGACCGGTGATGACGATTTGCGCGTGGCGTTCCGGCGTGTGGCTGAAAATCTGAAACCGGGCGGTTATTTTTATTTCGATTTGATTACGCCGTGTCTCCCGATTAGCACGCGAATGGTTTACGTGCGCAAGATCAGAGCGCATAACCGGCAGGTAACGCAACTGATTCGCTGGAATCCTACGCGCCGAATCATTTCCATCGCCGTCGCGGTGCGGTCAATCGGTTCGCCCGGAACGAAACTGGAATTCCACCGCGAGCGCGCTTATTCATTCGCGGAAGTAGGCTGCTGGCTGATGGACGCCGGCTTCATCATTCGCGGTGTACATGACGAAGCGACACTGCGACCAGCAAGCGGATGCCCAACCAGAATCATCGTCGTCGCTCAAAAAGCGATGTATAGATGGTCTGGGCATCGTTGAACTAAATAGCTGGCACGGCGAGACAGCGTCTCGGTCAGTAGAAAAATGGCGAGGCCGGGATGAACGGCCCGCAGCGCCCCTCCAGTTACAAGAATACGGAGGTAACTCGTGTACATTTCGACGGACGAAAGATCATCAGAGGAGGTAAGCGCATGTATATCTACGATCGCCGATTAACAGGAACTCCATCCGGGACTCTAGGGTTGACGATGACACCTGTCGAGGCTGTGGGGCTTGGTTTAGCAGTTTTGCAACTGGCTCAGCCTCTGGTCACAGGCGGGGACTTTTCTACCACGTCCACGCCAGCAAGTTACATACATCCAAACACGCCGCACGACATTCCTTATAGAAGCGCGACGGTAGAATTCGAAATCAAAGCAACCCGTCCCGCAACCAGCTTTGCCAGCATAGCGATACTATCGCCGGCAGCGGCGCTGGCAAGTGGGAGAACCCAGAGTTTCTGGTTCCGGCTTTCATTCGAATACAACGGCCACGACTTACGCAGCGTCCGGATCAATCCGCTGATTAACAGGTCGAGCGCTATGTATAGCTCGACATTTTCCATCGTGTTTATCCCGGAGGCCTACAGCCCAGCCACTGATCCAGTGGCTCAGATAAAATTCTTGAA
>RGDT01000465.1 GCA_009918525.1 Planctomycetia bacterium | reverse complement strand
TAGGGTTCTTTTCTTTCTTGATGTCAACCGCTGCTCCGTGCCCCACTGCCAAGGCTAATACACCGGCACAGGTCATTGTTGCTGAAGAGTTCGGACCTTCGATACCAGGACTCGACACATACGACCAGCCGCCATCGCGATTTTGGCTCTTACAAAAGTAGTCGTACGCGCGAACAAGAGCAGGTTGAGTCGGCACGCCATAACGTCGGCCCGTCCACAATGCTAGCACGGCGAACTGGGTATTCGAATTGTCGCCGCCCAGAACACCATCAGCGACAACGCCCACCGCGGGACCGCGACCAATCACTAAGAGCTGGTTACGAATACTTTCGGGCAAGTCCGACACTGTGCGTTTTCCGCGCTCGGGAAGTTTTTTCAGGTCACCTCCGGCTCGCAGCACGCGCGAACCATCCATTTCCTCCCTAATCCGTTTCATCTCCTCCTCAGAGATAGAGGGTGTCGTGTAACCCCATGCACCGCTTCGGTTTTGTCCTGTTAGCAGTCGTACTACCATCGATTCAATTAACGGCGTGTCTGAGGCATAACCCAAACGATCGAGAAAGACGATGCTCAACGACAACGAGTAGACACTATTTGCTGTGATCGCGGTCTTACGAACATACTCCGCCGCTTTCTTGACCGAGGGATCGGTTTTGGCGACACCGCATTCCACCAGTGTGAGCGCGGCTAGTGACGTGGCACCGAGTTCGGTATTGTGCCACGACCCGTCATCGCGTTGCGCGCGTTTGAGTGCGGTTACACCGCGTTCGATCGCCGTGTTGATCGCTGTCTTGTTTACGCCGTCGGCCTGAACCGCAGAGAACGCGATCAGCGTGACCATCAGGACGAGCTTTCGCATGGTGAACTCCTCCCTACTGACCCAGCACAACGACCCAGCGGGCTTGTGGACTGTAGACATTTTAGCCGTCATCTCCGCGAGCCTGCTACTCCGCCCGGTTTGACGCTTTACGGCCGATGGCCGTGCCCGCAATCCGGGAATTTGACATTAAATTTATATCATCTTACCCGCGCTCATGACACCTGTCTGCACTATTGTTTGGTAAAAGAAGCGTAATGGCGATAACAACGCGGCCAACGGCGAGCATAGCGACGGCACACACGTTATCGCGGATCGTGTATAAACTGATGAAGTTTGGAGCAGCATACGTGAAACGCAGCAGGAGCGACACGCCCGCGGAGCTTATTTGAGCGTCAAGCGAATCAGTTAAAGCGACGGGCAAAAGAGATGGGCTATGACTTGAGGAAGATCGAGCCTAACGTGTTGACGAGTTGAGGAAAGAGGTGTCGGATTGTGTGTGAGCTGTCGTAAACGCTGCCCCTAAAAAAGGGCACAGAGAAACGAGACGGGGCGATTACGTGCCGGGAGGAAATATGAGACTGGACAGGTAGACTTATTCAACCCTTAATCGTTCATGGGGCGGAATCCGCACCCAACTTACCTGCGGATGATACCAATAAAAATGGCCACGATGAAACATCCCCAACCGACGGCAGGACACAAGAGCTTCACCCACAGAGGTGGAAGTGTTCTGTCTGCAATAGCCACTGGCTTGAACCGACGCTGGTCGCTAGTAATCTCCGTGAACGCCCACAACAACC
>RGDT01000464.1 GCA_009918525.1 Planctomycetia bacterium | reverse complement strand
GAACTATTCAAATTATTTGAATCTTTTAACGGTGGAATTCTAAGACTATTATCCGATTGTAATTGAATAACATCACCTAACAAAACTCTGCAATAAAATATACACTTTGATCCATCATTATTATTATGCGCATAACCATTTTTACTATATGAAGCATTAACAGCAGAGGGCGCATAATGAGACTCTTACAATTACTATTCGGTTCTTCTTCTCAAAACAATGCCATGAGCGCACATATAGCCAAAGAACGCTTACAGGTCATTGTTGCACACCATAAGAATATTCATGCTGGTCATGATGACATAACCATCCTGCCGTGCCCGCGCGAAGATGTCCGGGTCGTCGGCCTCTCTCAGCCCCAGATCGCGAACGGCTTTTGCGGGCTGTCCGAACTCTGAAGTAATCCAGCGGGCCGGCGCGGGTGAGAGGTGGGCATCCACCCAGATCATGCCCCCACGAGCACCGGATGGTTCAGCTTGCGGCTGGCGTATTGCAGGCAAGCTTTGATGTCTTCGGGCTCGAGGTCCGGCAACTCGGACAGCACTTCCTCCGGGGTCAGGCCATTGGCAAGGAGATCAAGCACATCGATCACGCGTATGCGCATGCCGCGGATGCAAGGGCGTCCGCCACATTGCTGCGGATTGATCGTGCTGCGCTCCATGGGCGAAAGCATACAATGCGCCACGGCTGTTTGCATCTGATTTCGGTTGCGTGGGCGGAGGCGGCGGGAGCCGCGGTGACGAGAGCCGGAGGCGCAGCCGTAAATAAGTCGCCGCGGCGACTAACCTTGTGACGAGCGCCAAGTTGGATGGTGGGAAGGTTGGAGCAGACCTGAGTGGACAGGCGTCAGTATCAGTTGGGCGCGGCGGCGACCAAACTTGTGACGAGTGGCGAGTCACAGAGAAAAGGCAATAGCCACGGCAAAACAAAAAGGCAAAGAGACGTAATGTTGACTCGTGCAATGCCTTGCGTCTCGCCCTGCGGGTCCCGCATCCGCGGGATCTACCCCGAGCGCCCATGCGCTTCGATGTTGCCACGGATTAAGATGATTAACGCGGATGGACGCGGATTATTTTTAGCCGAGCGACCTCGGCTAAAAATAAGGCTCCACAAAACCGCTTGGGATTAGGCGGCGACTAACTCGCGGACGTGAGAGACGTCGCGTTTGCTGACCGGGCGGCATTGACTGGCCAAGACCGTGGCGACGGCAAGGGTGTTGCCCGCAAGCGTCATGAACTCGACTTCGTAGGCTTCGCCACCGCGATGGATGTGTACAACGGTGCCGACATCACCCGCTTCCAAACCATCGGCCGGAAGATCAGCGGTCAGAACCACACAGTCGTGTTCGTGGATGTTCACTCGTCCAAAGGATAAGCCGTGATCAGCCGGGGTGCAACTTCGCCGTTGTCCATCTGCCAGACGGTCCTCACATAGGGATTGCGTCGGTCTGGTGTTTCGAGAATGCCTTCAACTGCGTAGCGCGGGCCGTATCCTGTCTGGACCATCCGCGCGACGTTGTACGAGCGACCGTGCTTCAATAGCGCACTGCGCGCTGCCTCCAAGTTGTCCGCGTTGAAACCGAACCGGCCCAAATATCGCGCTTTGTGCGTGCCATGCGGA
>RGDT01000463.1 GCA_009918525.1 Planctomycetia bacterium | reverse complement strand
CATTTCAACCCCGCCTCAAATAGTGGCACTTTGTTCAATTCGTTTCCTAAAACGATCAAGTTTTATGATGGAGTTTTTATCAAAAACGCTACCAATTTCTTGAGTAATTCGTTTTCCTTCACCTTCAGTAACATTCAAGCCAGACGTGGTTCTGGCCAATCACGCGGATTCCGTTTTGCGAGGCGAGCACCGTTCGCGTGGAGATATTCGTCGAGTTGGTGATGTAGCCGCCGCCGAAAATGTAGTTGCCGTCGATCGTGCCGCCGTCACCGGCCCGCAGACAGATGCCGCCCTGGCTCTCCAGGAAGGTGTTGTTGAGCACTTTGTTGTTTTTCGACTTGCTCGAGATGATTTCCGGCTCGCCCCCCGGAGTCAGGTTGGTCCGCCAGATCGAGCGGTAGAAAAGATTGCGCTCGATCGTCGTCTGCATATCGAAGGTCTGCGCATCCCCGACACCGATGCGTATCGTCTCAAACCCGTTGGTGGTGCCGACATAGCGTGGACCGAAATAACAATAGCTGACGCGGTGCTGCCGCGGGACGTTTACGCCGCCCTCGCTCACGTTCGGCATGAAGCTAATGATCGGCGCGGGAATGGTATCCGGCCGTTCCTGGAACGTGCAGAACTCCACGGCATGGTAAAATCCCTGCAGGTAGATCCAGTTGCCGTAGGTAGCTCCCGCCGCGCAGCCGTTGAACCGGATGTTGGAGAACTTCATGTAACGCGACGCGGAGGCTGTCGCGAGAACGTAGGAAGATCCGGTCATGATGCCGCTGTTGGGACCGAAGTCCAAACCGGCCAACGTGATGCCGCGGCCGGAAAGGATAATCTTTGACGGCGTGTCGATGAAGACACCACCCGGAGTCGCGGCGTAAACCAGGATCGGATTGCTCTTGGCCGTGGTGTCGTCCGAAATGCTGCTCTCGAGGGTCTTGTTGATCGCGCCGTAGGTTCCGCTGTTCAGCGTGACCACATCGCCCGCGTTCAACCTCGGCAGATTATTGAAGTCGGTTGCGTTGTTGACTGTGTAGGTGGCGGTCAGCGCCGGCTGGACCAGCGCGAAAAAAGCCAGAAGCGCGAACAGACTGCGGGGCGGAAAGAGAGTGGATTTTCCCCGCAACGGGTAACAACCGCCCTGGCCTTCCCGCGGGATGCTTGCATGAAGGGGAAAATTCACGGGCGAAGCTTATAAGATGGCACGCGACCGTGCCGTCGCTTCCCATATAGCTAGCGCACCACGCCCCATACGCAAGTGGGGGGCAAGCACTCAGGCAACAAAACAGTGGCGTTGTCTCCTTTAACGAGAGAATGGGTATTTTTTATCAGATGTCCTATTTTGTCGGCATTGACTCCGATGGGACGGTTTTCGACTCGATGGAGGTCAAGCAGAAGAGGGTCTTCCAACCAATGGCTCTCGAATTGTGGGGACTGCAGGCCGTGGAAAACCAATTCCGCGAAGCAGCAGACTTCATAAATCTCTATTCCACGCACCGCGGGACCAACCGTTTCCAAGGCTTGGTCATGGTCTTCGAAAACCTGCGCCGGAACTCCGCCCTCGCAAGACAACTGCCCGACCCTTCCGCCTTGCGCGAGTTTGTTCTTTCCGGCCGATCGCTCTCGG
>RGDT01000462.1 GCA_009918525.1 Planctomycetia bacterium | reverse complement strand
TGTTCATGCGGTCGGACACTATGCCGTAGGCGATCGGCTGGGATACATCGACATACCACGGGGCGATTTCCGGGGCGGCGCCGCCGAGGCCGGGGCGGGCGGTGGAGAGGGTAAGGGCGATGCCGTTCCAATCCTCGCCAAAATGAATCGGCTCGCGCAAGCGCAGCCCCCTGGCCACGTAGTAGCCCTTGCCATCCGGTTTGCCGATCGGGTAATCAAACCCGTCCGCCAGCGGGATTGCCACCGTCTTTTGCTGTGCGGCAAGCGGACTTGCCAAGCCCAGCAACAAAGTGGCGAGCAAAAAGTTCCGTCGACGAAACCGGATTAGGAGGTTCATGGAAAGAAAAAGCTAGGTTTTCTCGTTCCGAGTTCAAGAAAAATCATCCCTCACTCAGGGCAAACGCATTTTAGTTTTTGAGGATTTTAGCCAAGTAGGTGTTATCCCAGCCCGCTCGTTTCACTCGTCCTTTGATTCCTCTTTTGTTTGTGGATTCACGCCGTATCAAGTTCATTGCCAGGCCTCGTGTTGTTCCCAGGTTTTGGGCCGCGTGGCCTGTGCGGGCCCGGCTTTCATCTTCTTTGAAGATTACGTCCATCACCCAGTGGCAGGTATTTTCCACTCCCCAGTGCCCCCGCACGGCTTTGGCAAACGTTTTCACATCCAGTTCCATGCTGCATAGATAGTAGCGTTTTTCCACCGTGGTGATTCCGTTTTTCTCGGTGGTGGTCTCGACCATGCCTACGCTTTTGAGTCCTTCCCATTCGCCTTTTTCTGCGAACCATTCTAACTGATCGCTCTGGTAATAGCGCCAGGTAGTGCTGCGACCGTGATCTTTTTCCGTTTCGCTGTGACTTTGTAATTTTTGCACGTCTTCGGGCAAGGGCGCGGTTTTGCTCTCGCGGGGCTTTTGTTTCTCGCTGGCGAGATCATCGAGATACTCGCTGATCTCTTCGAATGCGGTTTCGTGATTGCCTTTGAGGGCTAATACGTAGTCGGCATCTGCTTCGATGATTTCTTTGGCGATGTTTTTCTGGCAGCCCATCGCATCGCAGGTGATGATGCAACCGCTGAGTTCGAGGATGCGGAGTAGCTCGGGAATGGCGGTGATTTCATTGGATTTCTCTGCCACTTTATATTGGCCGAGAAGGAGGCGGTTTTCTCCTGCCCAGGCGTTGACGATGTAGTGAAGGTTCTCGTTTTTGTTGCGGGCGCGGCGTTGGGCTTTGCCATCGATGGCGACGATCTCGCTGGGAATTTTCTCGCGGACGGCTTGTGTCCAGCGGATGAGGCATTCCTGAAACGCATGCGGATCGAGCAACTGGAAGACGCGGTTGAAGGTGTCGTGGCTGGGAATGCCGTTGGGTAGCTCAAGGTGTTGACGAAGCCACGGTAGCTTGGCTTTGCCGAATTCTTCCATGTCCTCAAAACTCTCTCCACCGCAAATGACGGCGCAGAGTGCGATGAAAAGTATGTCGCTGAGATGGTGTTTGCGCGCGCGTTCGATGCGCGGATCGTCAAGCTCCTGTAAGATGAGGATGATACCTGGAGACGGAGTAGTGCTGTTTTCGTTAGGTTCGTGCGGTGAGGACATCCGCTAATTATTAAGATGTATTTACAAAG
>RGDT01000461.1 GCA_009918525.1 Planctomycetia bacterium | reverse complement strand
GGACCGAAGTCTCCGAAAAGCCAGTTGGGCTGTTCAGAGCCGACAGCGCGGGTTGGCAGAGTGGTTCCATCCATCGAGGTCGTCAGGGAGAGGGTCGAGTGACTGCCGTTCAGTCTTGCACGAAATGCGGCAGGGCTAATCCGCCCGCCGGTGCCTACTGTCACTCTTGCGGTGTGGCTCTGGGTAACTCCGACCGCCAAGCCGTCGCGGCCGGATCACGGCCGTTTAACTCTCCCTTTGTATTTCCGGCCGGTCGAACGTGTCGAAATTTCGACGAACTGGCTCTTGCCTGTCAGGAGGACTGGAAGACGGCTTGCGGCCTGTTGAAAGACGGATATCTGGAAAGCTTCCTTGGTGGACTGGGACGGTTGGACTTGGTCCACGCAGCCAAGGAAGCGGCACGCTTTCCCGACCTAGAGCGTGGACTGGATCAATTACTTGGACAGTTGCCCACGGCTGTACTGGCCGAGCCGAAACTACGGGTTGATCCTGTAGAGGTCAGCTTGGGAGTCGTAGATAGCAGTCAAGCTCGAAGATTTAATCTTGAGCTGGATAATCAGGGTAAACGGTTGTTGTACGGCAAGGTCACGAGCGATGCCTTGTGGCTGACCATCGGTGATGCAGGCGCGAATGAGAAAGCCTTCCACTTCACCGACGAAGAAAAAATTTCCGTCAGCGTACGGCCCGAGCACGTGCGTGCCGGTAACAAACCCGTCGAAGGGAAGCTGGTTGTTTCGTCGAACGCGGGCGTCATCACGGTCAACGTCCGGGCCGAAAAACCCGTCAAAGCGTTCAGCGGCGGCCCGCTTACTGGGGCGAAGTCGCCTCGCGAAATCGCCGAAAAAGCCAAGAATAGCTCGAAAGAAGTGGCCCCATTCTTCGAGAACGGCGATGTCGAAAAATGGTATGCGGTTAATGGCTGGGTCTATCCCGTCAAAGTGCCCGCAGCCTCGGGTCTAGCCGCGATTCAGCAGTTTTTCGAGGCTCTGGGTCTGACCAAACCGCCTAAGGTGGAAATCGACAAAAAATTCATCGCCCTGAACGCCTCGCCCGGCGACCAACTCAAACTTAGCGTTGAGGTGAGCACGGCCGATCGTAAGGCCGTTTTTGCTCATGTTACAAGTAGTGAACCCTGGCTCGAAATAGGCAAACCGAACTTAAGCGGCAAAGTGGCGACAGTGCCGATTAGCATTGCGAGTGTGCCGAACCGTCCGGGCGAGACTTTACAGGCAGAATTGACCGTCATCAGCAACGGCAATGCTCGCTGGGTACTCCCAGTGACTCTGGAAGTGGCGGGGAATGCTTTTGACTTTGGTGGGGGTGGTCAAGCGGCCGCTTTCACTCCTGGCGGAGCTTTTGACTTCTCCGCTTCCGAACCACCACAGCAGCCACCGCCGCCCCCGTCTGTGCCGCCAATGTCACCTCCTTTGGAGACATCGACCGAGCCACCATTGTTGACGCCGCTCGAAGAGGTTGCCCCATCTGATTTCATTGAACCGGCCCCGCCCAAATCGTCACCTACTAAACCGCCCCCCGCCAAACCGGCCGTCAAGGGTCCTCCCGTGGACATGGTGAGCATGACAATGCACGCCATGCCCGCCATTCTGCTCGTGGTGGCCCTCGTTTCCGTTGTTCTCTACGACCGGTTA
>RGDT01000047.1 GCA_009918525.1 Planctomycetia bacterium | reverse complement strand
CCGGCTTCCCAGCCGGAATGGTCGGCACGAAACGCAGCACCGTGCGCGGCATTTCGCCCAAGATTGCCTTGGCCGGTTTGGTTTCCACGAACGTGTTGAACAGAGGTTGCAAGAGTCGTTCTCGGGCGGCCTCGTCACCAAACAATCGCAGCGGGTCGAGCCTATCGCCATCGCGAGGTATAGCCAATTGAAAGGCCAGAGGCGGCTTGGCAAGATTTTTCTGTAGTAGTTCCACGGGCAGTATGCCCCGGCCATCCTTGTAGAGCCATTGATTGTACGATCCGAGATCGACCAACCCACCCAGCGATACAACCACCGCACCGCCGCGCCGGACATGGGCTTCGAGCCGCGCCGCTTCCCGTTCGCGAACCAATGGCACATCGCAAAGGCAAATAGCGTCATAGCTGCTGAGGTCGAGCATACCCTCGAACTGCGACGTGTTAACGATTTTCGGGCGTGCCGTAACCGTCGCGGGGATGCGTTCGCCTTCTTCAAAGGGAAATAACGCGAAACGCAACCAGCCTGCGGCCTGGTCAAACAGTTCGGGAGCCTGTTTACCATTTACAATGAGCACCGGGAAAGTGTTACGAACGCGGATCAGAGCCGTGCGCGTGTCGTCCACTTCGAGCGCATCGCGTGAGGTGCTGACCTGAACAACGTAATCACCCGGCTTCGGGAAACGATAGGCGAACGAGACAGGCGTTTGCTGGCCACGTCGTGCCGCGACGGTCGTTGTCGCCACCTCGCGGAGTGTCATTGCCTCCTCACCGGCTTTTTCACGTGCCCGGCCGATACTCAACTTCACGATGGCGTCGGGTTTGGTATCACCATAATTAAACAAGGTCGCTTGAATCACCACTTCGCTCGAAGTGGTCGCGACGGGCGCTCCGAGTTCCAATGAAGTGACGGCCAAGTTGCCCGCCTCTTCCTGACCGACATCGACGAAAATCGCCTTGGCGTTGACTTGCTTGAAGGCAGCAATCGCTCCGGCCACGTCATTAGGCCGTTGAGCCAGCCAGCCGGAACGCTGCATATCGGTGATAAAGTAGACTTCCTTGGCCGGGAATTTTCCCGGCGAGGAGCGAAGCAGACCGGCAACCGTTGTCAGCGTACCGGCAAGATCGGCATTGCCGTGAGTCGGTCGCAGATTGCGGATTTCTCGTGCCACCCGGCGGGCGTCTTCCGACGGTTCCGGCACGATTCGCTTAGGCGGTGTCCCCATCAACACAACACTGTAGCCGTCGCCGCTACTGCCCTGTTCGACGATCTGACCGGCCAGGGTGCGTGCCTTGTCAAAAACCGTCGATTCGCCGGACTTAAGCCCCATGCTGTAGGAACCGTCGACGACAATAACTTTATGAGTTCGCGTCGTGCCGGTGATTACTCCTTTGCCGCCCTGCGGATTGATCCACCGCCAAGCGGCTTCGGCCCAGGGCGTGACAACACACATCGCCAAGACGAGCAACAGTAGTACCAAACAGCGCACGATAAGCAGTAATATCTGTTCAATGCGCATGCGACGGGAGTTCTTCCGCTGTGCGGCCAGTAGAAAACGCATCGCGGCCCACTCGACGATCTTGAAACGGCGCCGATTGAGTAGGTGAATCAAAATCGGGATCGAAACGACCGTACCCGCAACGGCAGCAGCTGCCGCCGGTGCTTCAAAGAAGATCGCGAAGACAATCAAACTCAACATCGAGGGCGTTCCTCAGCGGGAGCGGGCCAGGCGATGGGCAAGATACGCGGCCAGGGCAGTGCCCAGCGAATTGTCGGTGCGTAATTGCACGAAATCGATATTTTGCATCAAACACCCTTTTTGCAAACCGGCGTTGAACGCCTCAATCTCTTGGAGATAACCCTCACGCAAGCTACGCGGATCGGTCAGTAGCTCCGGGTATTGCTCTAGCCCTTTGAAAAGCGTTGCCTCGTTGAACGGGAACGTCAACTCCGCCGGGTCGAGCACCTGCATCACAATGACCTCATGTCGCTTGTGCCGTAGATGTTTTAACCCCGCTAGGATATCATCAAGCTCATCGAAACAATCGGAAAGCACCAACAAAATTGCCCGCCGTCCAATCCGTTCGGCTAGATCGTGAAAGATCGGCGCGAGCCGTGTACGCGTCGGGCCTGGACCGCGATTGAGGACGTTGACCACCTGCTTTAAGTGTGCAATCTGACTGGAGGGCCTAATAAACGTACGGACGGCATCATCATAAGTTACTAAACCTATACCATCCTGTTGGTGCAGCGTAAGATAGGCCAGAGCGGCAGCAGCCATGCTGGCATAATCGTACTTCCGTACGAGAGGTTGACCACTAGCTCCCTTTGGACCAGAGCCATATCTCATCGACTCGCTGTTGTCCACCAACAGCCACAGATTGAGGTTCGTCTCCTCCTCGTACTGTTTGACGTAGAAACGACCCAATCGGCCATAGACTTTCCAGTCGAGGTGTTTGAGATCGTCTCCGGGAACATACTCACGATGTTCGACGAACTCGACGGAGAACCCGTGATAAGGGCTTTTGTGCATCCCGCTCAGATACCCTTCCACAATAAGGCGAGCCTGTAGTTCAAGGCTGCGCACTTTGGCCAGTGCGAGGGGGTCGAGATAGGTGTGAGTGTCAGCCATAAAGTTTCAATCGCTTTGAATACGCTCCCGATCAGCGGATCAAGAGAAACATTTCGGGTTCAGAGTCGATAACTTCACCTTTGGCAAGGCAATAGAACCCAATCTACTCTATTTTTCTTAAATTTGATTAAGGGTTCGTTCACCGCTCGGTCCTTTCGCTCGGATCGCGTGGCACCATTTCGATCAACTTGGCGATGATATCATCCGGTCGGATACCCTCGGCCTCGGCGTTGAAGTTCGTGACAATTCGATGCCGCATCACCGCCGGTGCGACCATTCGGACATCTTCGCATGAGACATAATAGCGTCCGTGCAGCACGGCCCGTGCCTTGGCCGCGAGAATCAAAAATTGCGTCGCACGCGGCCCTGCGCCCCACGTCACATAGTCGCGGATAAACCCCGGCATTTCGGCGGTCTGTTTGGCGGTTGCGGCTCCAATCCGGTTACCCTTGCGCGTCAAGCGAGTGAATTTCATGGCGTAGCGAATAACGTACGGCGCGACCGGCACCTTCCGCACGATGTCTTGCATCTCTAAAATGTCCGTACTTGATAGCACCTTCTCTAACTTCGGTACCGCCGTCGAAGTCGTCATTTCGACGATGCGAAACTCTTCTTCCTCCTCGGGATAATCGAGGTTGATCATAAACATGAAGCGGTCAAGCTGCGCCTCGGGCAGTGGATAGGTCCCTTCTTGCTCGATGGGGTTTTGCGTCGCTAACACGAAAAATGGCTCGGGTAACTTATGTCGAGTCCCGCCAACCGTTACTTGTTTTTCCTGCATCGCTTCGAGCAACGCCGCTTGTGTTTTCGGTGGTGTTCGGTTGATTTCGTCAGCCAGCACCACATTGGCGAAGATCGGCCCATGTAGGAATTTGAAGACTCTTTGGCCGGTGGTCTTGTCTTCTTGCAAGACCTCGAAGCCGGTAATGTCCGATGGCATCAAGTCCGGCGTGAACTGGACCCGACTGAAACTCAGACTAAGCGAGTCGGCGAGAGTGCGGATCATCAACGTCTTGGCTAATCCCGGTACGCCAACCAGAAGACAATGCCCACGGGCAAAGATGGCGATCAACAGTTCTTCAAGTGCTTGCTCCTGGCCGACAATGGCCTTGGCAATTTCTTTCCGAATCCGCCGATAGCCGTCGTTTAGTCGTTCGATCGCCGAAAGGTCGCCTTCGAGACGAGGACCACCGCCATAAGCCGGCACTGCTTCAGCGTCGCCCAACTCCGTAGGAATCGCCGACGGCACGGGGACGACAGGGGGCGTTGAAGCCGCCGGCATCTCCTCAGCCGACAGCCAAGCTCCGCACCCGCACAGCCGCCGACCGCCGGCCGGCACCTGAACTAATAAACCACAACTTTTGCAGCGGATGCTCGGCATAATGAAGTTCACTTTGAAAGTTGGACACTTTGAACACAATCACCCAACGCACACAACACTCCACCCGAACCGACCTGCAAGACCGGCCCAGGTACCCTCGCTTCGCGATCGAGCGAGAAGCTCGGAACCACCCCACCCAGAGACACCTCATCCCAGACACGTGGTAAGTGGTCAGGATCAAGACGATTCACCACAGGCTTTGCTATCGGATCATCGAGCGAATACGCCTCCACACAATCTGCAAGGCCGGGCCATGGTCCACACTTACATTGTACCGCAACCCACCGCCACCGGACAACGAGGCGCACGGCCGGACCTTCGCGAGGCCAGGCGATGAGCCGTCCGGCATGAATCGCCAAATGAGCCTCACCGTCGATTCTGGTCGGTAGATCGAACGCTGGTTTACCCGTAAGCTGGTCCCATGCTTTCAGTCGGCCTTCGTGAATACACCACAGCCGATTTGCCTGCCTGCACCACGCTCGCGGGTCAGCTGGTCCGTGAAGGAGCGGCGCGTTTGCTGCGAGCTTTCCCGTCGCGGCGTCGAGCGTCTGTAGCCGCAAACCGATATTTTCAGGCACGATCAGCACCAAGTCCGTACCCCGCGCGGTGCCGGGCGGATTACCCTCTCCATCCCGAATCGCAGATACCACAAATGGCGCTTCACCGCTCCGCGTCGTTCGTCCACTGGGCCGAACCTCCCAAACAATCCGCCCGGCCTGGTCGATTCGCTGAACCCGATTCGCGTCGGGAACCACGATGACATCGCCCTGCACAGCCAACGGTTCACGCGGCCAGGGTCGGAAGCTATCTTCATAGCGGCTCTGTCGTTGTCCCGTGCGAGCATCGATGATTTCTCGACGACCCGGTACTTGAAGAAGAACCGAAGTCCCCATCGGCCAAATCGCCAAGATTCGCCCGAACAGTGATGCCTCGTAAAACCATCGACAGCGTCCGGTCGCCGCGTTTAACGCGAATAATCGCCCTGCCTGCACCACATAGATGGTTTCGCCCTCCACCCGAAACGTGCTCAAAGGCTCAGAGGGCAGTACATCGGTGTAGACGCGCACCTCGGACACGTTACTCGTTGGATACCGGGGACGCGCGGGAGAAGGCCAATGCCAAGCCTCGCTTCCGTTGTTCGTCACTGCCGCCACGGCAGACGGACCGGCGACAACGAACAACGATCCGCACACCGTCGCCCAGGTCGGAGTGAATCCGAGCGATACTTCCCATGAAATACCTTTTGCCGTCCGTCGTACCAACGACCGCTGTCTGGTCGTGAGAAAGGCCTCACCCCCAGGCAGCGGCAAGAACGTCTCATCTCGTCGCAAACGCACGTCCAACCGCGAGAACGAGTCGCAGACAAGCGGGGACCTGTTTGGGATTGGCTGATCGATCACCTGTTTTGCCGACTGAGGCAAGCCGCGCTCATCGCGAACGTCGAGGCGAGCAAGAACTGGATCGGAACGAATCGCGTCGAAACGCTTCTTTTGCAAATATTGTCCGAGTTTCTCTCGCTCCGATTGGCCCTTTTCCGATGCGAACGTCTCCGAGGGAACATAAGCAAACATCACCTGCCTATCGGTCACGAGCAGGATCCCCCCAGCATAAAGCAGATTACCACTGGGAATGCGATGTAAGAGAGCCGGATTGTCCGGTTGTCGCCCGTCCTCCTGCCGTAACGCAACAACTCCGAAAGGACGACGATGAGTCGGCCACAGAACAAGATCACCAACCAACTGTCCTCTGCCGAAGGGGATCAGGCCGCCACCGTCGTCAGGGAGTATCCAGCCGTTATCGTCGCGTCCGGTGAAGGCATCAACCGCACGCAGTCCACCGGCGTCGATGCGACCCAAGGAGGGGTTACGCCAGGTGGTGAAAATCAATCGACCTTTCCCAACGCCCAGCAGATGAACGACATCGAGCCGTTCACGTTGCCAAATTGTTTCCCCAGTAGCGGGATCGAGACAGAGCAACACGTCGCTATCCGACGGCGCAACATACAAAAGCCCTTCGGCGGACACCGGCGGAGCAAGTTCGCGTAGTGTCGGTTCGTCTTCGACTTCGACGATTTCGCGCCGCGGATAACGTACTGCCCAAACCCTAGCACCGCTGATCGGGTCCAAACTCGCCACCACCCCCGAGTGCGAACAGTACACAATCCGTCCACCAGCCAGCGTAATCAGATGGTGCCGTTCCCGCGTCTTACGGCCCTCACCGGTTGACGCCGTTTGTAGTTCGCGCGTTTCACAGATGTCCGCTTTCCACAACGGCGCGGGCCGCATCTCTTCGGCGAAAGCGGGGTAACAGTAGATGGCCGTTATGACGCGATCGCCTTCGAAGCGGCTGGCAGCGACGTAGCACCTATCGCCCACGACGACTGGCGTCCCCTCAAACACGGCAAATTCTTTCTTAACAGCATCATAAGCATGGGCACGCCAACATTCCTTGCCATCCTTGAGGCAAACGATCAGACTTTCGGCGTCGTCAATAGACTCGGAACGATTCGGACGAACATCCCGTACCAACGACGTTCCCAGACGAGCAAAGACATGGCCCGCTTCAACGGTTAACGAATATCGCACATTGCCCAACGGAAATTTGACAATCTCTTTCGGCATCCGTTTTAGCACTTTGGCGGCATCGAACCACTCTGTAACTGTTCCCGAATTCAGGTCATAGGCAACGACGCGGCGACCATCACTGACCATGGCGTTGTGGCCTAGTAAGACGGGGTAGTACGCTAAGCGGGTGGCAGCTTCGCGAGCGTTTTCGCGGCGGACAATGTCTACTCCGCCTATCAACTGTTCGCGGCGATTGATATTAAAAGCCCATTTAGGTCCTTTACGGCACAATTGAGCCAAGTTGTCGAGCAGCCGTTCCGATCCGGCAAAAACTCTTCCCCTCGAAGCATCACCACCGAAAGTGAGGCAATCGCGGTCGTCTCGTGTTGTAATAGTTGTCTTAGCCAGAAGATCCGCGTAGCCTCCCATTTCACCGGCGAGCGGCCCGGAGTCTGTGGGATGTTCTTTCCGGTAGGCTGACAAACTGGACACCCAATCTGCGCGACCGGCAAACCGCTGCGCAAGAAGTTGTTTTGCCCTGGCACGTGCTACTTGAGCTGGGGTTGGGTCGGGATGAACGAGCGAAGTTCGCGGAAGAGGGCGTGCCGCCACTTCATTTTGAGTCGGTAATGGGGCTATGGCCGACCACCATTGTTCGGCCTCGTCATATCGCCCAAGGATAAACGCCGCATCCCCAAGACGATCTAGTGCGGTTAGTGCGGATTTCGTGCAAAAAAAATCTTCGACAACTCGACGGTTTGCACCTTCATCGAGCAGGCGTTTCGCACGGCTCTCGGTCCTCACGCGATAGGCAGCGAGGCTGTCTTTGTCGAGTCGGGCGAGAGCAGTGTGGACCTGTTCGCGTACGCGGATAGAGCGGGTAGGCGAGACCGAAACGAGGTCATCCGCTCCGGCTTCGATAAGCCCTAATAACTGGGTGACGGCTTGAGCCGATTTACCGGCGTCCTGAAGACGCCTAGCATCAACCAGACGAGTTGCGGTCGGTTTGGACTCACCGGACACGACCACAGGATCGAGTTCGGCAGCAAACAGAACGAATGCGGCTAAGAACACTAACATACTAGCTCCGACCATTTTCCTCAGGATGCCTACAATTCACGATCCGTTACCAGAGGCA
Organism: Planctomycetia bacterium; assembly: GCA_009918525.1. Taxonomy (GTDB): domain Bacteria; phylum Planctomycetota; class Planctomycetia; order Gemmatales; family Gemmataceae; genus RGDT01. Next base: position 10,228 of record RGDT01000047.1, on the reverse strand, counting down.
CCAAGGGCTTTTAAGCCTCTCAACTAAGCAAAATCAGAGCCAATAACACCCAGAGGCCGGTGATAAAAACCCGGACATCTTTCCCAGTGTCGGGAAAACTTCCAGGGTGATTCTCACTCCTGCTTTAGTGTAGCGGATCGAAAGCAAGAAGGCGTGAAATTTCAGCCTGTTCTCCGTTCAGCATTTTTGGTGTTCGCCTCTGCCGATCAACGGCACGAGTCTTGCCTATCAATTAATCTGAGGTACAAAAGCTATTGAATCCAGCGATCCGCGTCGGGAGGGCTGCTGAAGTGCTTGACATCCCCTTTTCCAGAAAGATGCGCGTCGTCTGCTTCTGCTTGATGGGGTTGCTTGTCGGCTGCGACGTTTATTCGACACGCTATCCTAAGGAACTACGCTACGCGATCCGCTCAGATTTGCTGCTCAAAAAGGAATCCTCCTTACAACCAGACTATCTACCGTCACCCGGCAAACTGGACGATGCCATTCTCGAAGCTCATACGAAGGTTATTGACGGGAAGCGAGTACCAAAGGCTGATGGCATCGAATTCTACGATCCTACTCAACTACGGGCGGACCAGTCACGCGCTCTGGCCTCAGCGCTCACTGAGGTCTTCGGTACGCCCATGCGACCAACCGTGCTAACCACAGCCGCCGAAGAAATCGGCCTAGACCCCGATGCGTTGGCAGACGGGAGCGAACTATATCGGAAGCACTGTATGCACTGTCATGGGGTAGCAGGCGATGGTCGTGGTCCGACCGCTCCTTGGGTCCATCCTCACCCACGCGACTACCGACCGGGCAAATTCAAATTTATATCCAACGCCGCCGAGTATAACGGCGAAGCGGTCGAACTAAAGCCTAACCGCGCCGACCTACGCCGGGTGATACACAAAGGTATCGAAGGTACGTCGATGCCCGCTTTCAGTGCGCTGCCGGATCGCGAGATAGATCGTCTCGTCACCTATGTGATGCACCTGAGCATTCGCGGTGAAGTCGAGTTTCGCACCATCCAGGCCATCCTCAGTCAAAATGCCCGTATCCCCGACGGGAACCCCGAAGCCATCGCTAATTTTATCAGCGAAACAGCGGAGAAAATCAGCGGAGATTGGGTACTAATGAACAATCCTGCTCTCCAAATCAAACCCAAAGACGCCTATCCGCCGAAATATACAGGAGCCGATAAAGATAAGGAATTGGCAGCGTCCATTGAACGAGGTTACAAGCGGTTCATAGCCAAGGGAGACGGAGGCTGCATCTCATGCCACAGTGATTTTGGGCGACAGTCGAAGTACCGTTATGACGCCTGGGGTACCTTAGTTCAACCCCGGAATCTGACAGTGTCAACCTATCGCGGCGGTCGTAGGCCCATTGATATTTATTGGAGGGTGAAGATTGGCATCCCACCATCGGGTATGCCGAAACAAACCTTGGACGACGAAGCAACTTGGGATCTAGTGCATTTTGTCCAGGCATTGCCCTATCCTCTCATGTTACCGCCCACAGTTCGCAACAAGGTATATGGTGGCTACATGCAAGAGCCGAAAACACACAATAAAACCAATGAGCACGAAGGCACGTCACGCTGAAACTTTTCTAAGAGATCCAGGTAAGCGGTGAACGTGTTATCGTTGAGTATTTGTTGAGTTTTAGTAGGAGAAACAAGAGTGGGGAAAGGCTGGAGTGTCTTTTTCGGTGTAATATTATTGGCGACCTTCCTGCTTTGGTTCGTGGCCCCATTCTATGGTTGGTGGCTACCCAACGCCGTCAGCACATTCGGCCCTGATGTAGATTGGTTATTTTATTTGATTCTTGGATTTACTGGCTTTTTCTTCGTGTTGACGCAAGTCGTCCTCATCTACGCGATGTGGCGTTTCTCTTATCGTCCAGGTGAGAAGTCTACTTATTCACATGGCAACCACCGCTTGGAAATGATCTGGACGGCCATACCGGCGGTGATCTTGTTAGGTATCGCAATTGTACAAATTAGCGTTTGGCAAGACATCAAGTATCAATCCAAGATGCCGCCCCCTGATGTGACCGTATCGGTTATGGCTCGTCAATGGGAATGGCGTATGCGTTACCCTTTAGAAACATCACGATTTAAATGGGACCAAAAGGCTACCCCAGAGGAAGTACGTCAAAAACAATTGGCGGCGCGAGCGTGGGCGGAAAATCCCGAAATCGATGACATTCCTATTGCCAACGAGATTCATACCTGGGTTGGTGCCAGTACCAAAATCTACCTGCGTACTCAGGACGTATTACATAGCTTCACGATGCCGAATATGCGGATAAAACAGGACACCTTGCCGGGTAAAACGATCCCGATCTGGTTCAAGGCGACTCGTGCCAACACATTTTTTGATACGAATACCCGTAAACTCCGTATTCCGCCGAATCGTGCGGATGCATGGGAAATCGCCTGCCAGGAATTATGTGGCGGACGACACTACGCGATGCGTGGCAAAGTCTATGTCCACGAGTCTCGCGAAAGCTACGAAGGTTGGCTCAAGCACGCTGTTGAGCAATCCAACAGCCGAGAACCGGAAAAAGTTGCTGCTGCCGACTGATTGTTCCAAGTCGAGGGGTGGGAAATCCTACCATCTGAGAAATCGATAATGTGTCCTGGTCGATAATGTGAGGATGAAAAATGAGCATTAGCCAACCGATCCCGACACACGATCATACCCAAATAGAATTGGGATTTTTGCGTAAATATATTTTTTCCGAAGACCATAAAATGATCGGTATCCAGTTTCTCTTCTCCGGGATGATTTTTTTGTTCCTGGGTGGCGCATTAGCTCTGCTCGTTCGCTTGCAGATTGGTTGGCCCTATGGCAACCTGCCGATGGTCGGAAACTGGTTTCCTGCCAGTTGGGGCGGTAAAATGTCGCCAGAATTCTACACCATGATTTTCAGTATGCATGCGACGATAATGATCTTCTTTGTCATCATTCCTTGGCTGACTGGAGCTTTCGGTAACTTCCTTATACCACTGCAAATTGGGGCACGCGATATGGCGTTCCCTAAACTGAACATGTTGTCCTACTGGGTGATGTGGCCCAGTTTTATTCTCATGTTGATCAGCTTCTTCGTCGCTGGTGGAGCGGCTGGTTCCGGCTGGACAGCTTACCCAACACTCTCCAGCGCTGCCATGCCCGATGGCATGACGGGTTCTCCTGCTTCACCCAACAGCGGTACGGGTCAAGTGTTATGGCTCATATCGCTTCTGTTTGCCGGTGTGTCGTCCATGATGGGGTCAGTGAACTATATTACAACTATTATTAACATGCGCTGCCCCGGCATGACGCTTATGCGGATGCCCATGACTATTTGGGCTATGTTTGTCACTGCCATCCTCCAAGCGATGGCCTTGCCCGTCTTGACGGTCGCTATAATTCTCCAACTACTCGATAAAACAATCGGCACTACTTTTTTCCTTCCCCCAGCAGGAATGGCCTTCGGCAACTGGCATACAGGCCCAGGCGGAGGCCAACCCCTGCTCTGGCAACATCTATTTTGGTTTTATTCTCATCCCGCTGTATATATCATGATTCTTCCAGCCATGGGGATGGTCAGCGACATCATCAGCACTTTCGCACGTAAACCACTATTTGGCTACAGGCCCATGGTATACGCGATTGCCGGTATCGCCGGATTAGGGTTCATCGTTTGGGGGCATCACATGTTCCAGAGTGGCATGGACCCACGGCTCGGCACCGGGTTCATGATCGCCACGATTATGATAGCACTGCCCAGCGCGGTTAAAACTTTCAACTGGTTAGGAACTATTTGGCAAGGTAACATCCAGTATACTTCCGCCATGCTTAATGCCTTGGCGTTCGTCTCCATGTTCGTCATCGGAGGGTTGTCCGGCATTTTCATGGCCGCGACTCCGGTCGATGTGTATATTCACGATACATATTTTATTGTCGCTCACATTCACTACGTTCTGTTCATGTCAACTATTTTTGGCATCTATGCGGGTGTCTACTACTGGTACCCAAAGATGTTTGGCCGTATGATGAGCGAGACATTAGGCAAAATACACTTTGCTTTAACATTCTTGTCGGCCAATGCAACTTTTTATCCGATGCACATTATCGGCGTGGGTGGACACCCTCGACGTTATTTCGACATCACGATTTATGACACCTTTCAACATTTGCAGCCGCTCAACGCCTTTATGACCGTAGCCGCGATCATTCTGGGGTTCGTACAGTTTATCTTCGTAGCGAATTTTTTCTGGAGTCTATTCTTCGGGAAAAAAGCTAACCGCAATCCTTGGCACAGTAATAGCCTAGAGTGGGCAGCCCCATCACCTCCCCCTCACGGAAACTTTGAAGGTAATGTGCCGAGCGTCTATCGCGGCCCTTATGAATATGGACATCCGGAGACTCAGGAAGATTACCTACCGCAATTTGAGCCGAACGGACCAAAGGACACGCCGGGAGGATCGCACTGAGAGCGACCGGACAAGCCCAAGTAGAGAAAATAGACCATGAATGTATCGCATCCTATACCGCTATGGCTCCGTTGTTGGTCGTGGCTGATTGTGCTGACGGCTCTACCCCTCGTAATTATTGGGGCGGAAGTTACGACCAAAAAAGTAGGCATGGCCGATCCTGTCGGGTTACGCAATCCGCTGTATCTGTTCGAGCGAGAAGCCGACGTAAGTGGTCAACCGATCCGCATTGCCCATTTACTTGAAACCGGCCAATGGGGTCTTTTGATCGAACACGGGCACCGTTTGCTCGGCTGGTTAGTCGGTTTGGAATGCATTATTTTCGCCATCGCAATGGGTTTTTTGGCTAGAGGGCGTAGCCGTTGGCTCGGATTGGTTGCCGGCCTAGTCGTCGCGGCCCAAGGAATCTTGGGTATTTTGAGGGTAACCCTTAACCTCAAAGCTGGGCCTGAACTTTCAACCCTTCACGGTTGCACCGCTCAATTGGTGTTCGCCAGTTTGGTAGCTATAGCCGTTATGGCATCTGTCTCATGGCGGAAGCCTAATCATGCGATACCATCGTGGATTCGTCGATTGGCTGTAGCCTTGTGTTGCTTGGTTTATTTACAAATGGTTTTCGGCGCAATTATGCGACATTTGCTTGACCCACTCGCTCAGCGCCTACATATTCTGCTGGCGTTCGCGGCTGTACTCGGTATTATATGGCTCGCTGTCCGGGCACGTCAGCTCGACACGATTGGAGCTACAACTTGGCTGTCGTTGGGATTGACGCTGGTGGTCTGCCTGCAACCGGTGCTCGGTGTTGAGGCGTGGATTCGTCGATTTGGTTCCTTGATGCTACCTGATGCTGTACCTTCGACCCTTATGGGCGATTTGGTACGCAGTGGACACCACGTCTTGGGCACGCTCATCTTCGCTGGAACCATTGCATTGACGGTTCTATTGTGCCGCCCTCGAGCGGAGGCCGCAACGCCTTCCGCATTACATCGACGGGCGATGGAGGGCATCGCGTGAACACGGTGATGCTAAAACCCATGCCAACGGCCGTCCCCGTGTCCAACTCGCGGATGGCCGACTATCTAGCGATAACCCGTCCGCGTATATCCTTCCTGGTATTATTCACCGTCGGGACCGGCGTGTTCTACGCCGCTCTACCGAATGTTTCGTTGTGGTTGTTGTTCCATGCTGTCTTGGGAACTGCGTTAGTGGCATCGGGTGCTAGCGCCCTCAATCAATGGATGGAGCGCGACACGGATGCTCGCATGTATCGCACACGCATACGCCCTATACCTACGGGACGCATGTCGGCTGTCGAAGCATTCGTATTTGGGTTCCTTCTAGCCTTTATTGGGGCGATGTACCTAATCTGCACGATGTCAGGTCCTTTGCCCGCTTTATTGGCTGCATTGACATTTGCCTCTTACATTGCCGTCTACACTCCCCTCAAACGTGTTACGACACTGAATACCCTCATCGGAGCTATCCCAGGTGCAATGCCGCCGCTTATTGGTTATGCGGCTGTTCGAGGCGAATTGGCAGCCGAAGCATGGGTGTTGTTCGCAATTTTGTTTGTATGGCAAATTCCACACTTTTTGGCTATCGCATGGATGTATCGCGAAGAGTATGCCCGCGCGGGATTAGTCATGTTGCCGGTGGTTGACCCCGAGGGCAGCATGACTGCTCGCCAGATGTTGTTGTACTGCGTAGTACTCATTCCTACAGGGTGGATGCCTACCTTGGTTGGAGGTGCAAGTTGGGTTTTCCTAGTAGGAGCCACGCTCTTGGGGTTATATTTCCTAAGAAGTGCCATTCGTTTTACGAAAGTGCGAGGCGATTACCAAGCACGCCAAGTACTACGGGCCTCCCTTTTGTATTTGCCTCTCGTGTTGATATTGATTGTTGTTGATCGGTGGTTATTTGCTTTCGTTGTTCCCTGATTGGATTTGATCATGACCGAACACGCCGAACGCCTTGAAAATCACAGCGAAATGGGCATACCTCTCACAAGCGGCAAGCTGTGCATGTGGTTGTTTCTGGTCACCGAGGTGATGTTTTTCACGGCCTTGATAGGCACATACTTGATTTTGCGAAGCAGCATCCCAACACATCCCATTATCAGTTGGCCAAGTCCCGAACGCGTTCACCTTTCGGAACTGATCGGGGCGATAAACACCTTCGTGCTTATCGCATCCAGTCTCACCGTAGTTCTGGCACATCACAAAGCATATCACGGAGATCCAACCTCAGCTACTCGATATATCGGTGTTACCCTAGTGCTCGGCTTGGCATTTCTCGGCATCAAAACTTATGAGTACAAAACCAAATTCGACCACGACATATTACCCGGACGTATCGGCGAGTTACTACCAGGCATGGGAATCCAGCGTGAACGTCAAATGCATGCCATCGGAATGCAATATGTCACCCGCGTACGGTTGCAAATGGAAGCCGCTTTAACCCGTGAGCAAAAACAATTTGGCTATGTACATCCAAAGGTAAAAGAAGCAATTGAAATGTTATTGGTTGACATGAAAGATGGTGAAGCAGGGGACAAATACCGTCCCCCGCTCTCTCCCGCACAAGTTGGTGAACGAGTTAATGATATCCTGCATATAGCCCATATGGAACACCACGAAATACGCCTAAGTCCAGCTATCCCCTACGGCAACATGTGGGCATCGTGCTATTTCGCCATGACAGGTTTTCATGCTTTGCATGTGTTTGGTGGTCTGGTAGTGTTTGCCATTCTCTTGCTCAAAGGACTTCGCGGGCAACTCGCCCAGCAGGACGTAGGCCAAATCGAGATCATCGGCCTCTATTGGCATTTCGTCGATATTGTTTGGATATTCTTATTTCCGTTGCTTTATCTGGTCTGATCGTGGAGAGTGATGATGAGAGCAGAGAAACACGAAACCGAAAGCTGTGAGCATGTACCCAACCTGTTCCGTTTGTACATGTTCGTCGCCGTCGCATTGATTATATGCACGGCCTTATCATTCGTGTTCAATTATTATGCCAGCGAAGATGTGCATACAGTCGCAAAGACTACCGCCTTCTTACTCATTCTCGGAGTGGCAAGTCTCAAGGCTCTGCTTGTTGGATACATCTTCATGCATCTTAAATGGGACTGGGGAAAGCTTTATTTCCTCATCATCCCAGTCGCAATTCTCGGTATGATGATGATTATCGTACTGCTACCCGATGCATTGCTTGGTGTGCTTTACGACGCGAAAGATCAACTGATCATCGCTGAACAATTCGCGAAGGAAATGAAAAAGTGATAGCTGTTGTGGTTCTCTTGTCGCTTGTTTTCAACGAATCCGGTGACTCTAGCACATCAGTCCCGGCGTTTCACTTGACAGAACGCAACGGTAGACCATTGTCAAATAATGACTTACGTGGCAAGGTTTGGATTGCGTCCTTCGTAATGACTCGGTGCCCGGACGGCAAGTGTCCACAAGTAGCGCAAACGGTTAAACGTCTTCAGGATGAACTCGCCAGCCGTTCCGACGTTCGATTGGTTACATTTACATCAGACCCAGAACGTGACGACCCCGAAGAACTAAAACGCTACGCCGAAAGTCATGGGGCCGACCCGTCTCGCTGGCTATTCCTAACAGGCGAGTACGATCAAATCGACGCTCTCATGCGCGGATTGTATTTGCGAGGCGGCGAAAAAAAACAAGATCGTACTGACCACAGTCAAAAAATTATTGTTATTGGGCGAGACGGTAACATCGTTGGCTATTTCGATGGGCTATGGAACAGTACTGTACAAGAGCAAATAGATTTTGAACGCAATCTTCTTCGTTTGCGACGAGCCGTGGATAAGGCGTTGATCAAGGAGCATCCCTACATTCAAGTTTGGATGCCCCGGGATTTTCCAGCGTTTAACGCATTTCTGAATGGATTGTCCTGTGTGCTATTATTAGTGGGCTACGCATCCATAAAAAGTAAATTGATTCGTGTTCACATCTTCTGTATGTTGACGACCATTGGAGTATCGGCTCTCTTTCTTGCGTCTTATCTATTCTTTCACATCATAGTCAAAGAGTGGCGACCGACCCGATTCGCGGAGCAAGCCCCCGACGCGCCAACCTGGGTGGGTATAGCCTATGCAATACTGTTATTAAGCCACACACTCTTGGCAGTGATTGCGACACCGATGGCTTTGGTATCGGCTTATTTCGGACTACGAAAATGGTGGTCGGCCCACATCAAACTCGCTCGCTGGACATTCCCTGTGTGGTTCTATGTTTCAGTCACGGGAGTAGCGGTATACTGGATGCTATACTGCCTCTATCCTGCTCCATAAACGTAAGATGATGTAATTTATAAGGTTAGTAAAATATGAAATGGCTTTGTATACCTTTAATGGCCTTGATATTATTTGTTACACCACCTCGTACGGCGATGGCGTGTCCGAACTGAGCGGATGCCATTCCAACGGCCTCCGGTACGGAGGAGGAAGACCAAGTTCGTCTAGCGACAGCCTACAACCGTAGCATTTATCTGATGTTGATTGTACCTTACGGTATGTTAGGTTTTGTCAGCTATCTTGTTTTTCGACAGTTGAGATTGCGGGATCAAAGTCAGGGCAAAGGGATATTGTCGAACGAAAATTTGAACGATGAATCGACTACACGCGCAGGAGCTTGATACCGAATTTTCCAGCCGGCCGGTGCTCCACGCTTCATAGTCGCCCCATCAGTGAAATGAAAACTCACGACAGTTCGCCGAGTGCCGATTTCCTCCGTCACGGTTGCAGAAGGGACTAACTGGCGTTTTCCGTCGAGGCTTATAAGGCGTAATTCGTTGGCCATGACCATGCTTCCAGCCTGAAAAGACTCAAATTCACGGTTCGCTCCGCGAGGGTAATCGAGAGACATTTTTACGGTCCAGCGGTCACGGCCAAGGGTAAGCCCCACGACGTTGGCAGTCACTTGATTTTGTGTTGTACGACGCTGCGAGCCGGATGGCGGAGCGACTTGCAGTACATCAAGAGCAGAATCGAAATCAAAAGTGAGCATTTCACCTAAAACTACGAGATTGAGCTTACCCGAAAGTTTACCAATAGAGGCGTCGCTTCGAGGAAAACCAGGAAGAACAAGATCGAGTGTAACAGTGGACCGGCCTTCGATCGGTATCAGAGAGGTGGATGGATCATCGACAAGAATTGGCTGCCCACGCATGTCGTAAACAAGTAGATTATTCGGACCACTATCGAGAAAAATCGGTACCAGATTGGGTAACCAACCGACTTCAAGAGAAAGGGTACAGGAACGAGAATTGGTAATAAGATCTCGATGACCCTGTACACGCAAGACACGGGCACGATAGGAACCATCGTAGGCAGTCGGTGGAAGTGATTCGCCAGGGCGCCGCGACACGATTCGGATAGAGTTACGATCAAGCAGAATTTTGGCGTTAATTGAACGTGTAAATTGATCGAGAGCGTTCCAAGTAGTACATTTATCGAGCCTCAGATTAACACGATCAGCGGGACGATCGAGATCAAGTAAGCAACGGATGCCGGATTGCCGTGATATCGATAGGAGCACATCGGAAGCAAAAAGATTATCAGCGGTGATTGAGACGGTCGTAGATTGTGAAAAAAGAAATAGATATAAAATAATCATAATACCATAATATACTGATTTTTTTCTGGTGATGCATATAAAAACGATCGGACCCGCTGAATGATATTCAGCGGGTCCGAAAAACCCCGGCAATGACCTACTCTCGCCTTCGACAGACTAC
>RGDT01000460.1 GCA_009918525.1 Planctomycetia bacterium | reverse complement strand
GGTGCCTCGACGATCTGCGGTGCTTCTGGGACTTCGGGGGCTTCTGGGGCCTTTGCCTTCCGAGTGCGCGTTTTTCGTTCTGGCGTTGATTCTGGTGTTGGCGTCAGCGTCTCGACTTCAGCGTCTGACATTTTCTTCCGTCCACGAAAAAATTACACCGGCCTTGGACCAATGGCAAAGACGCATGTCCAATGACCCCCCTGTAAATTGATCAGATCCCCGCGGGCCGTCCGCAGCTCAAAGGACAGGCGTTTAAGAGATCTTGTGGCGGGCTCGATGAAATCGTTCGTGTTCGAGTTTCCGAGCCAAACCGTCATTCCTCCATATCCTGCAGTGACGGGAATAACGGCAATACATGTTCGAATTCCTTGCGGGGCTATCGAAGTCTTGTTTCCGATGTCGAGTGAGTGGAGATAAATCGCGTGAACGCGGCGAAGATCAACGAAGCTGCTGGACATAACTTTGCCAAAGTTCGCCGGTGGCGCGGGCTCTCCCCATGTGTCGTGCTTCCACGGAAATTCGAGGACGTTGCATATGCTTCTTGGGTTGTCGACATTATACGTGGGTTTGGCCGGGGGGTTCTGGTTGAGCCAGTATTGCCAGTAATTCGCATACCAGCTCTTATCTCTCAAATACTTCTCTGGAACGGGGAAGAACAGCTCGTTGACGCCATTCGGGGAGTCGGTGAGTACGATCGAGAAGTTCTGAGCCAGCGCCACAGATGTGACTCCCGTCGCGGGGTCGGTTGATGTCCGACTGACCACGTAGTGCCCTGAGATGGATTTATCCGCGCCATTCAGCTGCGCCTGGAGCACGGCCGCAAAGCTGTTTATGTCGTACGGAGCCGCGGGTATCGTTATGATCCGGGGCTGGAAGTTGTTGCCTTGTAGTCCGTACCTCCACTCGATCAGGTAGAACTGATTGTTTGTTTCGTCCACCGAGAACCACGTGTTCATTAGAGACATTTGTTCCAGATATAGCGCCTGTGTCCCGTGGATCTCCACGATCTCTGGCAGCTCGTATGTGCCCGCCGAAGCATCTCCCGCGACAAAGTAACGCGAGTCGACAATAATCTTCCGGACGCTCTCCATTTATTTACTTCTAGCTTAGCGTATGGCGTTGCCCACGGCGTGTCCGTGTTCTCGGGCTCTGAACACCGTGGTTGCGCCATGATGGATCTGGTCCGCCAGCTCACCGTAGCCGTGCTGATGAGCGAGCGGTCTGAGAACGGGGTGAAGATGATTGTAGTACTTTGCGGCGGTTCCGAGCGCCCGGTCGACGTGTCCTGCAAAGGTGACCGCGTGTCCCAGCGCTCTCTTGCCGTGATGTCTGGCTCTGTTCCACGCGTGGCGGAACATTTAATTTATACAAGGGCCATGGCTGCTGCACCAGCGTAGGGCGCGATGGCCTGGCCGACGGAGTATAAAGCTCTTGCGGTGTCGTAGATTCCCTTTGCCGCGGCCACGGCGCGAAGGCCTCTCTTGACCCAGCGCGTGATCGTTCCGCCAAAGCTGCGGTCGGTGGTCTTTTGCCTTCGGTTCATTGAATTAAAGACCAGATGTCTTCGTCGCCTGTTCCGCTGCTCGACTCGGACATGACGGGTTTAGCGTACGACACGCCTGTTGGGCTCACTGGTCCGCCAGCTACAGC
>RGDT01000459.1 GCA_009918525.1 Planctomycetia bacterium | reverse complement strand
ACCCGGCCTTGAAAAACTCGCAAATCCTTGTGATTTCCTGCCTAGAAACGAAAAACGCCCGGCGGTCGATCTCTCGATGCCGAGCGTTAACTCTTTTGGTCGCCAAAGTTCGGATGCAACCTAGGGACACGCACGCGGCGGCGCCTGGGGGGCGAATGCTAGCAAACGTGCGATGCATCCGTCATGTGCCTGACACGAATTTTTGAGTCGCATTCGGCCTGCGCAGATGCCGCTTTCCAATATCCACGAGCGTGGCCGGATGATCTCGGCTTCGACAATGCCACCATCGCTGCCCTCTGCGCTGATCGTTAACTTGGCCCAAGTGGCCTGGTCGGGCTCAGGTTGCGGGTCGACTTCGGAGCGGTTGGGGTTCTTGGTTGGAACCCGCGCTCCAATTGGCACCGATTCGATGGGGACTTGAAGCTGCGAGCGGGTCGCAACCGATGCGTAACGCTCGGGTGCGAGCCATGGCGTTTCTTGGGACGGCTCGTCGAGCCAGCTTGGATTAGACCAAAGTGAATCCGTTGAGGTTGATTGGCCAGGGAGACTTGATACTGTGACGAGGGTTCCTTCGATGAAGCAGCCACCGTGGATGACTTTCGTGGCGAGGTTTGCGCATCGGCCTGCGTCGTCGAACTTGTTGTACAGGTTGTAAATCGCCGTACCCTTTGCTGCGAAACCGGTTGGGTTTACGAGCGCAGAACCGACGGTGCCTACAATCTCGGTGCCTACATACACCGGACTTTCGTAGTCAATGTAGTCACCAAATGGATTGATGTTTTTCCGAATGAAGGTACTCACACCACCGGTAAAGCCATCTGCAAGTCCAGAAATCCCGTTCATCGATTGGTCGAACGCATCCCCTTTTTGGCCAGCAAACCATTCAGTCCAGGTCCGTCCGTTTTTATTGGAACTCGGAGCGACGTATCCGTCGGGGAGCTTGTACAGATGTGCATCCAGATGTAGATATCTGTCTGCCGGCAGTGGAATGCCGTCCAGGTCAGCTTCGTAGAAATTGCGTGGGTCCCAGTTCGCTTCGTACGTCGTGATCCACTCGTCACGCGGTGTGGGGTCACCACCAGGAGCCATACCGCCCAAGCCAGCGGTGTAGTTGGTAAGGTTATCCCGGCCTTTTCTCTCGCCGGTCGCTAGATCAAAAATGCCCTGGATGTACTCGCGAAAGACATCTTCGGGACGTGGACCGAGCGCCATCTTACGTACGGTGAGAAATGACAGAGTGCCGGTGACGACCACGCGGTCGTCCCCGAAGGTCACTGGCGGGGGATCGACTGCATCCGAATCGTTCGGATCGAAAGCCGTCGTAGTGACGATCGTCTTGGAAAACCTAGCTTTTCGATTCTCATCGGCAAAGTAGTCCCATTCCTCGCCGATCGACTCGAGTTTGCGCGTCGCATCGGCGGTGTAAGTCAGCATCTCGACGGCTTTTGCCGAACTACCCCCTGTCGCGATAACCTCGCCATCTTGCCCTGCGGATGTCTTGATTTGACCTCCACCACGGCTCAAGAAACTCCACGAGTCTTCGTTCTTCATATTCCCGGTATCGGTCATAGGAAGGCAGGTAGGACTTACCAATTGACTCAAAATATTCCTGAACCATTGGGACGAGTTCATACCAGCATTCCTCAAGCGTTTCGTATTGCTATTCCACCAACTGTTGGCT
>RGDT01000458.1 GCA_009918525.1 Planctomycetia bacterium | reverse complement strand
CTTACTATGCGGCCATAGACTTATTACTTTACGTCTCCAACTCCGCTTTAGTTCTTCACTTTCCCGGCACTAGCAAAGCACCTAGTGGCATTGACCCTAGTCTGGGAGAGAGCATTAGAGCCTCGGGTGGCCTTGTTGCCTTTTCCGACTCCACGTGGCGTCGCCCCGACCGCCATGGCTTCAACATGTTCGGATTCGTCGTCTTCTTTATGGGAGCGCCGATAAGCTTTACATCCAAACAATTGAAAGTCGTCGCTCTCTCATCCGCCGAAGCGGAGTACGCCGCCGCCTCATACGCATGTCGTGAGATTTCCTTCATTAGGCATGTCTTGTTAGATCTAGGCTTCAACCTAACCTATCCGACTATACTATGTGTAGACAATAGGGCAGCCATAGAGATCGCACACAACCTAGGCGTGACTAGTAGAAATAAACACTTTGTAGACGCCATCCACTACTTTAGACATCTAGTAGATCATCGAGTAGTAATTCCAACTCACGTAGCATCCCAATTCCAACGTGCGGATGGCTTTACCAAATGTTTAGGCAAGTCTCCTTTTAAGGCATGGCTCCGATTGCTACTGCCTTCCGATTGTTTCAATGATGTGTGATGAAATGCGAAAGAGGCAAAGCCAATCTTAAGGCAATCCTCATTATTGGGATAGCCAATACTAAGGCAACCCAATGGGAAAGCCAATCCTAAGGCAACCCGGGATAGCCAATACTAAGGTAACCCTATGGGATAGCCAACTTTAAGGCAACCCACAAAGCTCGTGTGAAGTTCACATTACTATAGATCAAGATAGTAATCTTGATAGCTAGTTATGTTGTGATGCGGGTTCGGCTCTCGTTGTGATGTAGCAACATCGTGACATGTAGTTAGAACTCCGAGCTTGTGTGCATTGTTGTTGTTGTTGATGTAGTGGCTTTTCTTCACTTTCATCAAGTAGCATTGTCACTTGCTCGATGTGATTGTGATATGCATTTCTCGCTTGCTTGCTATGTTTGGTTCATCAGAACCACGGGGGAGTGTCAAGGATAAAAGGAAATGCTATGTATGAGGAAACGCTCTCATATGCTATGCTATGCTATGTTATGTGTGGTAGTGTTTTTAGCTTGTGTTATTTTTAGTAGGATTAGTACCGTGTACCGTAAATATGTACTAGGTACTATTAGTACGTTCTCTTTTTAATTTATTCGTTCTTCGAATGTCACCCTCTCTCAGCCCCGCTCCCGTGGCAAACCTCAACATGGTACCTCCAACGTGGTTCCGACCAGGCGACTGGGCGGCCGGACGTGCCGAACCTCACCCCCGGCTTCGAACGACCCCGGTTTCGACGCACCAAGTGGTCTACGAGCGCCAAACGATCCGCTTCCGCTACGCACACACCTGGCACGCTTTCCCGACCGAGCAGCCGCCGAGTCGAACGCGACAACCTTGCTCTTCAAGCTCGCTCGATTCCGCTCGCTATCGCTCGTCGATCGCACTCGCCATCGCTCGCTCGTGCATGCCTGTGCTCGTCGACAGCCCTGCGAACGCCAGCTGTTTTGTTTCCGACGTTCTAGACGCTTCCGACGTTCTCCTCGTTCGCGTTTCCACTCTCCGCCCCCCCGGCTTTCGAATAGCCTTTGGCTATCCGCTCCGGCGCGCCTCCTACCCTCTTCATTCTTGTCGAACGCC
>RGDT01000457.1 GCA_009918525.1 Planctomycetia bacterium | reverse complement strand
GAAGTTATCCGTTTCACCTGTGGGCTCACGCTCCCAGCTGAAAAAGTTGCGGACCTCTTCGTGTTAAGCTACGCTCAGACCTACGCCTCCTGCCAGGGCACGGAATTCGATGGATCTCTGCGCCTCCACGACACGGCGCATAAATTTTTCACAAAAAGGCATCTCTTTGTTGGCCTGAGTCGAGCTAAGAGTTGCTTTGCGGTGGACGTGGCGGAATAAAGGGGTAAACCCAAACGTCTACCCGCGGGTTTACCCTATCTTTCCCCCCTGCGTTCAAATCGTCCAAACCATCGTCTCCCGTAACAGAAACCAGGAGATTGGCATGAAACGCTGCTCCGGCCCCTTGTGCGGCGAACTTAGGCCTCTGTCCTCCTTTGGCTCCTCGGTCGCCCGGCCCGGTGGCCTTCTGAATTATTGCAGGGAGTGCACAGGGGAACTACAACGGCGACGCAAGACCCGAATGACGCCCATCGTTCCCATCCCGGAGCTCGAGCCCGATCTGGAGTTCGATCGCCGGGAAGCGTCCGCCGAGAGCGAGGAGCCACCGCGAAAGAGGCGCAAGGCAGACTACAGCGACGCTCTGTACCTTATGGAGATCGACTGTGGCCACGAAGAACACAACGCCACGATGCGCACGGTCTTTGGTCTCAAAATCGGCCGTTCGTTTGACGCCGACGAGAGAGCCAAGAGTCTTTCGCGGTCTATGCCGTTTGTGCTGAAGGTCTTGGCCGAGTTCCCGGGCTGCGCCAGCATCGAACACGAGGTGCACGAGGCTCTTGCTGCTTTTCAGAACACCAATGGCCAGGGCAGGGAGTGGTTCTTCGTCTCCTTTGGCCGTGCTGTCGAAACCATCGGCCAGGTTCTGCAAAGATCATCAAAGCATGCAGTCACCCCTCGATCGGGCTCAGGCTCTAGCGGCTAGTCTCCATTACCCGCCCTTGCGGGCTTTTTTATTGGATCTCCGTACCCACGGAATTGTTATTTCCAGGGGACAGGCGGAACAGATACTGAAAGTGAGAGGAGAGAAGCAAATCTTCGGACCACTCCAGCCCGCGTTGGGAAAGACCTTGGCCGAAGACACCGATGTCCGGTGGCAGGCGGATATAATCGATCTGAAAAACCAGCCGGTGACGAGCAAGAGCGACGAAACGGAAGTTTACTTGGTTTGCGTTAACTGTTTTACCCGCCAGCTTCAAGCCAGACCACTGAAGACCAAGACCCAGGAGGAGGTGAAAAAGGAACTGCGGTCGATTTTGGGCTCTGCTCCCAAGAAACCACAGGTTATCTCCACCGATAACGGCCAGGAATTCAAGGGCATTGTTTCGGAATATTTGGAAGAAAAAGGTATCGTCCAACGTTTCCGCTCTGTTGGCGACGTTAACGCCCTTGGTCTCGTCGACCGAGCAATCCAGCAGCTGAGGCTCAAGATTGCCGAAATAATGGCTCGGAGCGAAACGGGGGACTGGAAAGAAGCTCTGCCCACCGCGGTGAATGCGCTCAACAACCAGCGCAAGACGGACGTCTTACACGGCGCCCGACCAACGCAAGTTCGACACAACTCCGAGGTCCGTTTTATGCTTCTGGAAGACCAGGCGGATAATGCACAACATAACCAAAATCTGACGGAGAAGCGCGTCTCCCGTCTCGCGGCGGCCGGGGCGTACAGAGAGCCACTGCCTGGGAACCGGGTGTTTAAGAGAGGCCACCAGGC
>RGDT01000456.1 GCA_009918525.1 Planctomycetia bacterium | reverse complement strand
CCGACGATCTATATGCCCGAATACGCGGTCGAAGACGTCAAAAAATTACTGCACCTGTTCCAACGACTCGACCGAGGTCGGCAAGCGTGCGAACTACGAGGCGTTAAACCGGGTGACGAGATTGACTTATCGCGAGAGCATGTCGTCAGTGTTTTCGAGACAACACACACGATACCTTCCGTGGGGTTTATCGTTTGGGATCGTCGATTAAAGCTCAAGGACGAGTACATCGGTCTTGCGGGTGACCGCATACGCGACCTTCGGCTATCAGGAGTAGCAGTGACGCGTGAGGTGCGTGTGCCTTTGGTGTGTTACACCGGGGATACCAGTCCAGCGGGAATAGACGCCTGCCCGGACGTGTTTCGGGCCAAAGTGCTGATAACGGAAATGAGTTTCATCCGCGCGAAGCATCGGCGTGAGAAGATTCACAAGTTCGGGCACATGCATCTGGACGATTTTTTGGAGCGTGTGGACCGCTTTGAGAACGAGCTGATCGTATGCGGCCACTTCAGCACGCGGTACCACCCGGATGAGATTAGGCGAACGCTTTGGGAAAAATTGCCGCCACGGTTGCGGGATCGGGTGCAATTGGTACTGTGAGCGTGATAACGAAAGACCTGCGGACAAAGGTGGGAGTTGACAACTTTCGAGCGTTGCGATTGCTCGTCGCTCGGCGTCCTTTGCCGATCGGGGTCGGCGTTCTTTGCATGGAGCGGAATGCCATCAACAAAAGCCAGGACGGAAAAGGGACGGATAAGTAGGCTGCTGATTCGCCTGATAGCGTGATCTTGCATCCGCTCGCATCGTCTCGCCAAATTACCCCCGGCAGGATTCGAACCTGCGACCAGCCGCTTAGAAGGCGGCGGCTCTAGTCCAGCTGAGCTACGGGGGCATAATGGTCATTCTACATTCCTTCGGCCTCTGTGTGAATCCTCTTATCTTAGTCATTCACCATCCGCTATCGTCAATCTCTTCACCAAATGAGACGCACATCCTCCGCAACGCAGCAACTTCGGAAAAGCCCCTCCCGTTCGTCCGTTATCTTCCTATCTTAATCCCTACGTCTTTCACGAGGGTCCGCTGTTGTCTGCCGATCGTTCTCCGCCGTTGGCCATCATCGGTCTAGGCTGTCTGTTCCCCGGCTCTCATGGTCGGGCCGGTTTCTGGGCCAATATCGTTGACGGCATCGACGCCATCCGCGATGTGCCGGACTCCCACTGGCGCGCTGCTGACTATTTCGACCCCGATCCCAAAACGCCGGATAAAGTTTACGCGGCACGCGGTGGGTTTATCGATCCTGTACCCTTTCGGCCCGCCGAGTTCGGTATCGCTCCGACCAATCTCGAAGCCACCGATTCTAGTCAACTGCTTGGCCTTCTCGTCGCGCAACAGGCTCTCGATGACTGCGGTTACACCGTTCATACAGGCAACGGCAAAAAGCATGTCGAGCGTTCTCGTGTGAGTGTCATCCTAGGCGTTACGGGCACGCTGCAACTGGTCATTCCGCTCGGAGCACGGCTCGGGCATCCGCTCTGGCGCAAGGCGTTGCGTGAGGCTGGTGTCGAAGACGCCGTCGCCGAAGACGTTGTGCAGCGCATCGCGGACGGATACATACCGTGGCAAGAAAATTCCTTCCCCGGACTACTCGGGAATGTTGTCGCCGGTCGGATTGCCAATCGGCTCGACCTAGGCGGCACGAACTGCGTCGTTGATGCGGCCTGTGCCAGTTCGCTTGGGGC
>RGDT01000455.1 GCA_009918525.1 Planctomycetia bacterium | reverse complement strand
GCGAGAAGATCCGGGTAATGCTAAATTTTCGACGCACAACATCCCCAAAGTGGTCGGAGGTTTGGACCCGTGGAGTCTCGAACTAGC
The DNA here is from genome assembly GCA_009918525.1 of Planctomycetia bacterium. Classification (GTDB taxonomy): domain Bacteria; phylum Planctomycetota; class Planctomycetia; order Gemmatales; family Gemmataceae; genus RGDT01. Next base: position 1,652 of record RGDT01000455.1, on the reverse strand, counting down.
CGCCACCTTGTATGGAGCCGCCATCACGGCCGTCGTGCGTGTATCATCACCGGAAGTAGCTGAAGCGTGCAAAATTTTGGAAAATACCTATCGGTCCATCAATATCGCACTGGTGAACGAACTGAAAGTGTTATATGACCGAATGGGAATCGACGTCTGGGAGGTGATAGACGCTGCCAAAACGAAACCGTTCGGTTATCAAGCTTTTTATCCTGGTCCCGGTCTCGGGGGACATTGCATACCCATTGACCCGTTTTATCTCACATGGGTGGCTCGTAAATTCGGCCTGAACACCCGCTTCATCGAACTGGCGGGCGAGGTCAACACGAATATGCCGCACTTCGTGTTGGAAAAAATCAGTGACGCCCTCAACGAACACGGAAAACCACTACGAGGCAGCCGTGTTACCTTGTTGGGGATGGCCTACAAAAAAGATGTCGATGACTGTCGTGAATCACCAGGATTTGAGTTGATGGAGTTGTTGTTGAAAAAAGGTTCAGTGGTTAGTTACAATGATCCATATATTCCTAAACTTCCACCAACACGCAATCATCCTCATTTACGTATGGAGAGTCAAACACTCACACCCGACTTTCTGGCATCCCAGGATTGCGTGGTTATAATGGCCGATCATTCGGTGTATGATTGGAAAACGATAATCGAACAGGCTTGTCTGGTCGTGGATACCCGAGGAGCAACGCGCCATCTCAAGGCCGTGCCGGGTCGAGTGGTTCGAGCATGAGCAAAACACGATTTTCCGCCTATTGCCCGTTGGGGTAGTAGGCGCGTAGGATTAAATGCAAATATACTTCAAGATTGATGAGGTAAGCCATGTCGGAGCCGAGTCCCTCTTCTCAGGTGGTGAGTTCCATTCTCGTTCTGCGACTGTTGCAACCTGAACTTTCGGGTGATTTGCTGGCCGAAACCGTCCGCGATGAATTAATAACCCAGCTTGATGCCTCGAATGTGAAGAACATCGTGCTCGATATGTCGGAAGTAAACTATATTTCTAGTGCCGGAATCACACCGTTATTGACTTTGGTCAAGGCGGTGCGAGAGAAGAAGGGACGGTTAGTGCTGGCAGGATTGACGCCTACAGTCGAGGATGTGTTTCAGGCATCGCGTTTGATCACGTCGGGTAAAGCCCATGCTGCTCCGTTAGAACATCAATCCGACGTAGCCGCGGCGATTCAATCCTTGTGCCGTTAAGACCTATCGGCTTGTAACGAAGCTGACGACAAAAGTCGTCGGGCTATGAGGCTTGATTACACGCCGATAGATCAAACTTATCGCTCACTCAGGTTCGTATTCGTAGCCTTCTAGCACGACGGCGTCGTTGGCCACAATTAGAGTCCATACACCTAGGCCTAGTGATGCAAACCACAATAACACGCCTATGCCGATCGTGAGATAGTTGATAGAGTCTTCGTCTATTTCGACTTGGCGCAATCCGAATTGAATGCCGAAGGCGATTGCAAAAGTGATACCCCCGACATTGATTGGAAGCAGCGCAAGAATACCGGCAGCAATTCCCCAGATGCGCGACTCCATGTTCACTAGCTTAATCGCGCCGAATGAAATAAGCCCCGAATACAGCGCGAGCATGAGAAATCCGAAGATGATCGCCCAAAATGAGGCGGGATTATTCCAAC
>RGDT01000454.1 GCA_009918525.1 Planctomycetia bacterium | reverse complement strand
AAAATTCAAATTTTTTCTTTAACATTCCATAATCGTCCCTTTTTCGATATTTATTCTAATTTTTTCTTTTTTCCCGGGGTGGTCCCCCCGGATACCCCCACTAATCGGCCATAACCTCGCACCAGTCGTCAGCCTCCGGCTTCCTTTGTGGCAATCAGACAGGATGGCCTAATTTGGATGTTCTACGACTAACCATTCGAATTTAGGGTCCCATTTTCGAAGGGTTAATCGACGTCTATCAAAATGAGGCCAACTTGTGTGAAGTCCATAAAGGACGGAGTGAAACGGAGGACGACTGGGCTGAGGTTTTGGCCGATTTGGGGGTCCAGGGGGTTTACCCCCTGGGTTTTTGAATTTTTTACAAAAACAACTTTAAACCATTCGTCACATTTCGACTTCAGCCGGTGCAACCACCAGATCATCTTGCCCTTCGGGCGGCTTGGGCAGCTTGTATCCCTTGACACGCCAGCCGTGGTGCTTCAGCGTCCCCTTGAACGGCGGATCGCCCGTCACATTCCCCGTTACGCGGATGGCCGACGGATCGAAGCCGCGCGGCACCTCGACGGACGATTCTTCCTGTCCGGGCAAAATCGGTTCAAGGGTGAGATGCTCTTGAATGACCTTGCGCGACTTGTGATGAATATCGCGTACGCCGGCCCCAATCTGTTGATCGCTGGCCCCGGAAAGGTCCTCCAGCAAGAAATCGAGCAAGCGTCCCTCACGTTGCAACATCGCCAACAACCGCACCGGCTCGCTGGCCAAACGCGGCGGCTTGGCCGGCTCCGGCGGCGGCGGATTGAGCACGGCGTTTAATTTGGTCGCTTTGTCGGCGTTGCCCAGCGCTGCCATGAAAGCCCGCAGGGCCACCCCCACCCGCGTCAGGGAACATTGGGCAATCGTCAGTAACACCACCCATTTCACGACGAGCAATAGCACAATGGCAACGATCGCGCTGAAAATATCGAACTGCATCGCTTGTTCCTCCCAACTCTATCTTGCGTGTTCTATGCGTCACTGGACACAATACCAACATTATCTCGCGGAGCCGATCGAATGGGAGCCAATGGGCCTAAAGTTTTCCGCGATCCGGTGCACAACCTGATCGCGTTCGAGGATACGCCAATCGACCGGCTGTTGCTCGATCTGATCAACACACGGGAAGTGCAAAGGTTGCGCCGCATCAAGCAAATGGGCGTAAGTGAATTGGTGTTTCCCGGAGCTAATCATAGCCGATTTGCTCATTCGCTGGGAGTGCTGCACACGGCGCGGATGTTTCTTGACCAGTTGCAACGCTGCCAAGGTCAATCGTTGCCCGACGAGCAACAGAGCCTGGTGTTGTGTGCGGCTCTGCTGCATGACGTGGGGCACGGCCCGTTTTCGCACGTGTTCGAGCAGGTAACCGGACGCGCACACGAGGCGTACACGCTGGCGATCATCCAAGACCCCGAGACGCAGGTACACCAGTGTCTACGGGCCTATGACCGACAAATACCGGAAAAACTGGCACTGTTTTTCGATGACGAGACCGAGGACGAGGGAAAGATGCCCGCGTATCTGAAGCGGATCGTGAGCGGGCAGCTCGACGCGGACCGATGTGATTACCTGTTGCGCGATAGTCACGCGACGGGGACGAACTACGGGAATTTCGATTTGGCGTGGATGCTGGCGCAGTTGAGGCCGGACCCGGTGCGGAAAGGGTTTTATTTGACGCGCAAAGGGTTGGCGGCGGCGGAGACGTA
>RGDT01000453.1 GCA_009918525.1 Planctomycetia bacterium | reverse complement strand
TTGTTCGTCATAATAATAGGCACGGAAGTTGCTGTATTGGATTGCAGGAAAAGTCCCGCAAAGGGCGCAAAATCCTGCAAACCAAAACAAGCATGAAGCCCAAAGTAAACCCCACAGCGCAGAGTTCGTTTTTGTTGCCCGAGTTACGCGAACAACTCGACGGGCGGCAGAAGCTTTACCGGTTGGCCGAAGCTTTTGATTGGTCGAAGTTCGAAGAAGCCTTTGGTGGTCTTTACAGCGAAGAAGGTCGTCCGGCCTTGCCGATCCGGCGGATGGTGGGGCTTTTGCTGCTCAAGCATTTGTATGATTTGAGCGATGAGCGGGTGGTGGAGTTTTGGAGTTTAAGTCCGTATGCGCAGTTCTTCTGCGGGGAGCGCGAGTTGCAGTGGGGAGCAGCGTGCGAGGCCAGCGAGTTGGTGCATTTTCGTCAGCGCATCGGAGCCGAAGGGGCCGAGAAGATCTTGGCGGCGACCATCGAGTTGCACGGGGACCGTGGGCGGGAGAAGGAGGTGGTGGCCGATACGACCACGCAAGAGAAGAACATCACTTTTCCAACCGACACGAAGCTTTCGGCCAAGATCGTGCGAACCGGAGTCAAACACGCGCAGAAGCACGGGATCCGATTACGGCAGAGTTTTGTGCGCACCGTGCCGAAGTTGCTCTGCGCCCAGCGCGGTTGGCGCACCAAGGGCGGGGCGGCGCGGGCGCGCAAGGCGGCACGGCGTTTGAAGACGATTGCCGGACAAGTGGCGCGGCAACTGGACAAGGCGTTGCCGGCCGACTGCCAGGAGCGGCGTTGGTTGGAAGTGGCCCAGCGCGTCTTGCGGCAAAAGAGAAACGATACCGACAAGGTCTACTCGCTGCACGAACCGCAGGTTTACTGCCTGTCCAAGGGCAAGGAGCACAAGAAGTATGAGTTCGGGGCCAAGGCTTCGGTGGTCATGGGCAAAAACAGCGGCGTCATCCTCGGGGCGTACAGTTTGCCGAAAAACGACTACGACGGGCACACGCTGGACCCGGCCTTGGCGCAGGTGGAACGCCTGGCCGGTTATCGTCCGTCGGTGGTCATTGCCGATCGCGGCTACCCCGGCCAAGCCCGGTGCGGCCAGACCGAGGTGATCACGCCCAAGCCCCCGAAAGCCTCCGACTCCCTCTACGCGCGGCGCAAAGCCAGACGGCGGTTGCGTCGCCGCGCCGCGATCGAACCGCGCATCGGCCATCTCAAAAGCGATCACCGCTTGGGCCGCAACTTCCTCAAGGGCCAGCAGGGCGATGCGATCAACCTGCTCCTGGCCAGCGCCGCCTCCAACTTGAGCCTGTGGATGCGCAAAACCTTTTCGGCTCTGCTCTCAGCTCTGCGAACTTGGTGGCTTCACACCATTGAAACACCTCGCACCCGGCTCGCGAGGGGTTTTTAAGGGACGACTCATTAAGGATTGCATTGATGTTTTTGGGGCCTGCAACAATGCGAGCAAGATCAACACAATCCGCATACTTTCCGCTCTCAGACGGAAAGATGCCGTGAAATTTTTAGAGGAAGTGAGGGATGACAAAACGAGACCGAACGCAACCAAGGTCAAAGAGGAAGAAGGGAAGCATGTTCTCTTGGCCTATCGCGACGACTCGGTGCCGGACTTGGTTGCGGACGAAGCAAGGAAAGCGCTACAGAGTATCAATAAAATTGCTGGTTGAGTGGGATAAACAAACACCTCCGGTTTGCATTCCCGAAGACACACCATG
>RGDT01000452.1 GCA_009918525.1 Planctomycetia bacterium | reverse complement strand
AACACCCTAACGGGCCAATTGCAGTACGTGCATGCCGACGGTGGAACTTGGGTTTTACGTTATGCCACTGTTTCGACCGAGGATGCCAATGGTGGAAGTGTTATCATCTCTTCCGACCGTCGCATGAGCGACTATCGGGATGGTGATACGGTTCGCATCACTGGTCAAATTCTCGACAAGAGAGGTTCGGCACGATTGGGTGCGCCATTGTTCCAAATGGCTAAGATTACACTTGTCGAACGTCCTGCTCGTTGATGTGTAGTCAGGATGACTATTGATTAAGGCGGAAGGTGACAGTTATTGTCGCCTTCCGCCTTCGTTATGTTGGTTGACTTCTATGCGAATCAACCTACTAAGATTTTACTTCTTTTCCGGGCTGGTTCCTTGCTCCGGTGAGTCCGCATAGATGCGAGTCGATTCTTGCTTTACAACGCCTTCCGTCAGGTTGGCACTGTTGACTTGAATCTTGAATCGCATCGTGCCCACATCGACAGCCTTGCAGTTGATACGGAAGATCGCATCAGCTCGCGGTGCCAGCTTGTCGAGGGTTTCAAACACGATGGTCTTGCCCTCTTCACGATAGCGTACCGGGCCTTGGCAATTCTTGAACTGCATGCCATCAGGAACCGTCGCCACCAACTTGATGTCGGTTTCCGTCTTGGAACCGGTGTTGGTGATGCGAACTTCATACGACGTTTCACCGCCGGCTTCGACCGGGTCTTCGGTGTCCACCAACTCAACTAGCAACGCCGCCACACCTTCGACTCGGGTGACCAGCTCACTTTCGGCTCGCAGACCACGAGCACCGACAGCGGTTGCCTTGTGGGCATGGACGCCGCTGGTGATCGCCTGCACTTCCATTTGCACTTCTCGAGTCTGGCCGGGACCCACTTCGCCGAGGAACCAGGACACGGTGCGGGTCTGCGAGTCGTGGCGACCACCATGGCTCGCGGCCAACACCTTGAAGCCGGCAGGAACCACATCGGCTACGGTGACGTTAGTTGCCGGGGCGTCGCCTGGGTTGGTCACCTTCAGCGTGTAAACCGCCTTGCGGTCCAGATAACGCAGACGCGGCCCGACCAATTGTAGGTCCAGTCGCGGCATGATCACATTCACCGCACATGCGTCTTGTGCCTTCAATGTGCCATCGGCCACGGCGGTCACTTCAACCTTCTGAGCACCACCGACGCGGGTGGCGCACAGCAGGGTGACGTTGCGGCTTTCGCCTGCAGCGAGGCTGCCGATTTCAAAATCAATCTTGTTACCCCGAGCGTGTTCAAGTCCTTCCGAGAGTTGGGCGTGAATCTTCACGGAATCCGCCGATCCGTCGCCGGGGTTACTAACCATCAGGGTAAACTGGGCCGCATCACCGACCAGAATTTTCTCAGGCGACTGAACCTTGACGATGAGCTTCGGCTCACGAACGCGGAGTTTCATGGCGCAAGCGCCTGTGAAGGTGACCCACGCGATGGGAGTCAAATCACCCTTGGATTCCGCCTTGATCTTGAGGTTGACGACCCGTTCCTGGCGGGCAGTCAGCGTGCCCAGGTCCCAAGTTAGCAGGCCGGCTTCCGTCGAGGCTCGCGGTTCGGTGCCTTCGACCGACAAACCATTAGGCATCCGCACACGCACAATGACCGACTGAACCGGCATGTTGGTGACGTTTCGCACGACCAGCGTGTAGTCGCCTGAATGACCAACCTTCGCCACCGGAGCGCCACCCCACTCGATACTCACGGC
>RGDT01000451.1 GCA_009918525.1 Planctomycetia bacterium | reverse complement strand
ATACATATATATATATACACATATGTTCGGAACTAATACGCAAGTATACACGATGTATACTGTATATGAACTTTTTTTCTTTTTTTTTCAACGAACAAACAAGCGCAGCAACGAAGAGGGGCACGGTGTCCGACGGAAGCTCCAGCATCAAATACCCAAACAACAATGCTGGGCAAAAGAAGCCGGCGCACGCCAGCGTGCACAAAAAAGTATGCCTCACCAACTCTGCTATTGTACCTATGACCGAAGCCACAATTAACCAGTGGCAGCCTCCGATCCGATTCTCTCTGCCCATCAATTTATGCATAGTACATACAGTGGGACAGCCACCAGCTTCAGATGTGCGTTCGTATTTATAACAATGCTCTTGCCTGTAAACCTGGCAACAAACTATATGAGGGGGTATGCGCCATGCTCGGCGAACGGCTCAAGCGTGTAGGTGTATTTTAATACGCAGTGCTGCGCGTCTAAAAATACGCACCGCCTCTGACGGGTCGTCCACAAAGTACCGGAACTTGTACTGGCTGATGGCCCACTGTCGCGCTCTTTTTTGCCTGGCCGTGTACGCGCTGAGCTCTGTCTCGCCCGCCAGGGCCGTGCAAAGCTGCTCTGCCAAGCGGGTGATGGGAGCCTCTGTGCCATCCGGTGCGGTGTTGAAGCCATCCGGCAACGTAGCCAGCAGCGCCCACGCGAGCTGCGGATGTTTTGTTGCTGGACCCTTTCCCCGCCCCTTGGCAGGTCCCTCCCAGCGTCCATCCGGCAGAATCCACTGGCGTTCTCGGAGGTGGGATTGCCACGTGGGGTCGTCCGTGTACCAACGCAACGGGGGACGCAAGGTGGCCCAAAACAACTCCCGCATATTGCCCGGGATGTCCAGCTTTGCATGCCACTGGACGCCTTTTTTGCAAAACCGATTCAGCCACCGGTTTTGTCTGGGCGGCGAAAGGCTCGCCCGGGTGCCCTGTTGCGCCCATGCCTCTCGCCATGTTGAAGGCCGAACGCCCTCCGCGTCGTCGTAGTTGGCGGATGGGTGCTCGGAGAAACCGCCGATGGGTGGGACGCAGTAGCTCGCGGCGAGGGAGCAGTCCTCTTTGTTCAAGATGCTCAGCAACCACAAGTCAAAGAAGTCGGGCGCATTTTCCCGAGTCATTATGTCCAGGAAAAACCGGGCGCTGGCCTGCGTGAACATGAGGAAAAAGCAGCCATACGAGATGGCCGTGGTCCTTTTTGGTCTTTTTGTGCCAGCGTGGGCAGCGCTCCAACTGCACCAGACGAACTCTCCAACGCCAGTGCAATGTGCCACCGTGGCAATCTCGACGAGGTCGCGGATTTCCGGAGCGACGTAGTACTCGCCTCGGGTCCGCGGCCTGCCGCCTCTCACAGCGCCGCCGTATGTGCTGACGGGGCCGGCAAAGCTGCGCTGCCGGCGCCGCGCTCCGCCGCGAGTCACAAAGACTAGCTCGGGGCCTTCCTGCTCCGGCTCGGCGGGCGAAAGGCTCCGCCTCGTGCCGCCGCGCAGGGCCAGGGGAAGCCACGTCGGCGGCTCGAGACAGTCGCACTCGTAGAATCGGAAGTCCGATTCAGAGAACAAAAACAAGGTGTCCTCAGGGTGTCGAGTGTCCAGCATGTATGGGAAGCCGACGTCCTGGCGATGTGCGAGCGGCACGAAAAAAAAACCTACAAGGCATGATCTGCGCGCGTGCGCTGTGCACGGTGTGTCATGGCGCGCACGTGCATTGCC
>RGDT01000046.1 GCA_009918525.1 Planctomycetia bacterium | reverse complement strand
GGACACGGTCATCGCCACCACTTCAGGCAGCAGTATCGTCACCGCCCTCGATAATGCCTCTCGCGTCGTGCAGCCCAACGGCCGTATCGTGTTGATGGTCGATGGAATGCCGCTCTTTTCGGAGGCATTCGACGAGTTACGCCGGGCGAGTGACGCCGACGACGTGCGGACTAACCACCCCGACGTGAAAGCATGGGCACGAGCCGCTTCCCATGCCCGTGTTGCCATCCTTAGCGATTTGGGACACGCGGAGGCCGAAGAACTTTTCGCATCGGCACTGAGCGGACCGGAACAGGTGCAACGGTTTTTGGCCCGCTCCGCCGACTGCTTGATCCTCGAAGATGGCCATCGCAGCCTTGCCGTTGTGGAATGAATAGGTGATTGCCGCATGATCATCGAAGAAAAATATCTCATTTATTTCGTCATCGCGGGCGGCGTTCTCAACCTCCTGGCAGCCATCTGGTGCATTGCCCGCGCCTTCTCCAAAGGCATCGGCTGGGGTTTGTTGGCACTGATTCCACCGTTCTATTTGCTTTGGGCATTCCGCGGCCCACCACGTTCGGAGAAAGGGGATTTCCGGGAGAAAGGGGTGGCTGCCCCGGCTTCCTCCCGGAATCGACCCGCAGGCCAACGCCAATACGGACCAGCACCGCTCGCGTTAACCTTGATCGGATTAATATTGATCGCGGGAACAATCACATTAAATAAATATCATGCGGCCAATCCCGATCTTGGTCCCTACGAACAGAACGTCGCAGGCCGACTGCATCTGACCATCACTGGCTGGAATCGTAACGATTATACCGTTTTACAACGAAAGAAATCGGCCGTTGTCCTACAAATGGCAAACAAAGATGTGACGAACGACACCCTGGCACATGTAGTGGGAATGAATCTGCTTGAAGAACTGGACCTCAACGATACGCAAATCACGGACGAGGGACTAGCTCTATTGGCCGGATTGCCTCACTTAAAAATAGTTCGATTAGCTCGGACAGCGATTACAGATGAAGGATTTCAGAAATATCTTGCCCCGCTGCCAAGTCTCAAGGAAGTGACGCTGACGAAGACCGCAGTGAGGAGCAAAACGCTGCGGGACTGGAAAAACTTGGATAATGATAACCGCAAATATGTAGGCCCCTAACATGACACAACAACTGGTCGAAGATGCGGGCGGCGACCTGCGTAACGCGGAATATCTGGGGCTGGCCAGCGAATTAGCTTACCTCGACGCTCAGGCCGGTTCCGCCGCTTTTGCAGAACGCCTCGGACTAACCAAGGCCTCATTGTTCAGCGTCGGGAATACTCAGGCATACGTATGCACGAACGATAACCATATTGTCGTTGCCTTCCGCGGAACCGAAGCACCCACTTCGCTCGATGGTATCAAGGACTGGTTACTTACTGACGCGGCCAACCTGCTGATCCTGCCCGAAGGCAGACTCGGCACCGACCTGGCCGCAGCAGGTGTCGGAGCGCGATTCCATCAGGGTTTTGTAAACGCTATCGCCGACATCTGGGAACCCGTCTACGAAGCAACCTCCGCCGCTTTGAAAGAAAAAAATCGCCCCTTGTGGATCACCGGTCACAGTTTAGGCGGAGCATTAGCCTTGCTCGCGGGGTGGTTATTCCTCCGCCGAACGGTCAACGTCCACCAGATTTATACCTACGGTGGCCCCATGATCGGCAACGAACAAGCGGCGCACTCATTCAACAAAGAGTTCGACGGCAAAATCTATCGCTACGTCAACACGCTCGATCCGGTGCCGCAATTACCGACACTCAGTTTGGTATCCAACAAATATGTCCACTGCGAAAAGGAAATGGCTCCCCCTACAGTGGGAGACTCGGCCCTGCACTGGTTCCACCATTTCGCGAACCAAACTACCAACGGCATTTTGAGCGGCACTTTGATCAGCGACTTCTGGGAAGGTGTCAAAAGCCGCTTGGCTGCTCATAACCTCGACGCCTATTACGAGATGATGAAAAAATTGGTGAGAAAGTAACATACCTCACCATAGGACAAATGGGAATTCAGAACGGACATCGGCTAATTGCAATATCTGTTAGTGATACAAATCCATTGTCCCAAGTCCTTCGTCCTTGGAAGGAACAAAAGACGAAAGACAAATCACACTGGACGAATCGATGAACCTCCTCGTTACAGCCGGAAATACGCTCGCGCCTATTGACAAGGTCCGAGGGCTAACGAACATCTTCACCGGACGGACGGGAGCGGCTATCGCAGCAGAAGCGAAATCACGCGGTCATTCCGTAACATTATTAACATCCCATCCGCAACCGGGAGACGTGCCGTTTCGCACCTTCGACGAATTACATCACCTGATGGCCGACCATGTTCCCCGTGCCGATGCCGTCGTTCATTGTGCAGCCGTAAGTGATTATCTGGTCGCGGGGACGTACACCGCAGCCTTAGGATGCGGTAACCCCGTGGACAACAGCGGAAAGATCAAGAGCGACATGCCGGAACTATGGCTGCGGCTAGTGCGTGCGCCGAAGCTCGTGGATCAGATTCGCGAACCGTGGGGATTTCGCGGCGTGCTGGTCAAGTTCAAACTCGAAGTGGGGATTAGTGACGAGCAACTATTGACGATTGCCGAACGCTCGCGGGTCCAAAGTCGGGCCGACCTCATGGTCGCCAACACGCTCGAAGGTGCTTCTCGCGTCGCTTTTCTGGGTCCGTTAACCAGCGGCTACGAGCGCATCGCACGTCCGGACCTGCCCCGCTGCTTGTTGGAAGAAATCGAACGGAGAATATAGAAGTGGCTCGCGTCTTACTCGGCGTCACTGGTTCCGTGGCCGCGATCAAAACTCCGGCCCTCTTCGAGGAGTTAGGCCAAGCTGGACATAGTGTGCGCGTTGTGGCTACGCAAGCCGCTCTTTATTTCTTCGATTCGTCACCGCTGGGTAACGCGCTTTATTGCGATGCCGACGAATGGCCCGGCGAACGCTATCAGCGCGGTGATCCAGTGTTACACATCGAGCTACGCCGCTGGGCTGACCTGTTGCTCATCGCGCCGCTTGACGCCAACACCTTGGCGAAACTCGCGGCTGGACTGGCAGACAACTGCTTGACGTGCATCTACCGCGCTTGGGATCCGGCTCGGCCAATCGTCGTTGCCCCAGCGATGAACACACTCATGTGGGAGCATCCGCTCACCGCTCGCCATCTGAACGCCCTGACATTTGACGGCTTGCCCTTGCCAAGGATTGTTGGCCCCATCACCAAGCAACTCGCCTGCGGTGATGTTGGTATCGGAGCGATGGCCGAACCTGCGGAAATTGTCAGAGCCGTTCAGGAAGTGCTTGAGCGTTTTCCCGTCACAACAAGACCATAAAGTGAACTTGACTGCGTATCTTTTCGCTTGTCGTCGTTCCTTCACCTGTTATGCTAGATTAACATACTCTCGCGGCTCATCGCCGGTCGCTCTCGTCAGCAGCAATTCATGTAGGAGTGGTTCTATCATGGCCAAGGCTCGTGGTGACTTTACCGAAATTCTCCTTAAAAAAGGTATTCTTTCCGCCGATCAACTACAAGAGGCTCGCGGAGTCGTCTCTCAAACTGGGGCAAAGATCAATGAAGCCCTCATAAAACTAGGCTATGCCCGGGCCGAAGAGATCATCTCTGCCATTGCCGAACAATCTGGCATCCCCTATGTCACGCTAACCGATGTGACGATTCCACCGACCGTAATCCAACTGGTGCCGGAGTCGGTAGCCCGCGAAAATAATATCGTGCCGCTCAGTTATGATGATGGATTGCTTAAAATCGTCATGTCCGATCCTAGCGACCTTGGCTTGATGCAAAAGCTGGAGTTCATCCTTAACAAACAACTTACGCCCGCCATCGCACCCAAAGAACAAATCGTCGAGGCAATCAATCGCCACTACGGTCAAAATGAAACCGACTCCGTTGATGCCATGCTGCAAGACATTGCGGATGGTATCGAATCGGGAAACTTGAAGGATTTGGGCAACATCGAGGAAGAAGACGACGACGCACCAATCATTAAGCTGTGCAACCTGATTATCCAGGAAGCAGTGAGCCTGCGAGCGAGTGACATTCACATCGAGCCGTTCGCCGAGCGTATCCGTATCCGCTACCGGATTGACGGGGTGCTGGTCGAACGTGAAAGCCCGCCACGCCGCCTCTTGGCTCCGATCCTATCACGTTTGAAGATTATGGGTAGTATCGACATTTCCGAAAAACGCCGACCCCAAGACGGCCGAATCAAGCTGAACCTCCAAGGGAATCACTACGATCTGCGAGTCAGCATGTTACCGACCACGAACGGTCAGTCGTGCGTCATGCGTATTTTGGACCGAAGCAACATCAAGGTGAGTATCAAAGACCTTGGCTTCAGTTCCGAAGACTACAACCGCTTCCAACAGATTATTAAACGGCCTAATGGAATTTTCCTTGTGACTGGTCCGACCGGTTCGGGCAAAACGACGACCCTTTATGCCGCACTCAACGAAATGAACAAGCCGGATCGCAAGATCATCACGGCCGAAGATCCTGTGGAATACTACTTGCCTGGAATTAATCAGGTCGAAGTAAAGCACAACATCGGCCTGGATTTCGCCCGCATCATTCGTGCCATGCTACGACAAGCCCCAAACATTATTCTGGTGGGTGAGATTCGCGACCATGAGACGGCAGAAATCGCCATTCAGGCGTCGCTCACGGGGCACTTGGTGTTCAGCACCTTGCACACCAATGACGCGCCGAGTGCGATCACACGCCTGATCGACATTGGGGTACAACCGTTCCTAGTCGCGTCCAGCGTTATAGCGATCATGGCACAGCGTCTGGTGCGTATCGTTTGCCCCAAGTGCAAAGGCCCGGCTATGCCCCCACCCGACGAGCTGAAGGCATCGGGGCTGTCCGCCGAACGGATCAAAGCGGCCACATTCACGAAGGGCAGAGGGTGCAATAATTGCAATCACGGCGGTTATCGCGGTCGTCGCGGTATTTTCGAGATGCTAAAGATGACTTCGGCTCTACGCGAGTCAACCTTCAAACGCGAGCCGGCCCAGTCGCTACGGCGTCAGGCGCGGGCCAACGGAATGCGAACCCTGCTCGAAGACGGTCTGGCCAAGGCGTGTAATGGTCTGACCACGCTCGATGAGGTGTTGAGCAGCTGCCACCACGAACATGAGTGACAATCGCTGTCAAGATCGCCAAGCGATTGTCCATCAAGGTGTTATGAGTGGACACTTGGTATTTAGGACGAGATTCAGTGAATTTCGTATCATTTGAGTGCCAATGAAGTCGGGGCCGATAGCAAGGAACGGTTCGGATCGTTAAATTCGAGTGAAGAAGCAAGATATTTCATGCTTTTTCGATTCAATGCTTGGACCCCGGCCGAACCAGAAGTAAGATGTAAGAGAGGTCCAACTCCGCATCGAGTCATGTCCAAGGGAGTACGGATCGTCCTTGTCGATCCTGTGCCGTGGATAAGCCGGTGGCTGTTCGAGGTTGAGACCGTTTTCCTGGAGGATCGGGATTTACCGTGGCTAGCAACTCTGTCGCGATGGAGAAGCTCCTCAGCACCGTCATCCAGCTGAAGGCCAGCGATCTCCATATTACTGTTGGTCAACCACCGGTCATTCGCCATCAAGGCCGGATGCGAAAGCTCGATACCAAAGTGCTGGACAACGATGACACGACGGCGCTCATGAAGAGCATCACGCCGGATCGTTCTCAGCAAGAGCTTCAAGAGAAAGGCGGCTCCGACTTCGCCATTGAATATACGGACGGCTATCGATTCCGCGTGGCATTGTTCAAGCAACGCGGCAGTATTGGTTTGGTGTTGCGACGTATTCCCAGCAGTTTCTTGTCCTTCGAGCAAATCGGAATGCCCGATCCGATTAAAAGGCTCATCACACGCCCTCGCGGCATGTTGCTTGTTACCGGACCGACCGGTTCGGGCAAAACGACCAGCTTGGCGAGCATGTTGAATTTCATCAACGAAAACTACGATAAACACGTTATCACGCTGGAAGATCCCATCGAATACTTCCACAAGCATAAGAAAAGCACCTTCAACCAACGCGAAATCGGCGTCGATTGTCCTAGCTTCAAAGAAGGACTGCGCCGCGCTCTGCGTATGGACCCCGACATCATCCTCGTCGGTGAGATGCGTGACCTGGAAACGATTCACGCGGCTATCGAAGCGGCCGAAACGGGCCACGTGGTGTTCGGTACGCTGCACACCTCCGGTGCGTCCTCGACCGTCAACCGTATCATTGACGTTTTTCCCAAAGAACAACAGGATCAGATTCGCACGCAGTTGAGTACCGCTCTCATCGGCGTGTTATCGCAAGCTCTGTTGCCCAAGAAACCCGAGGGACTGGTCGCGGCCTATGAAATGATGGTGGTGACACCTGCCATCCAAAACCTTATCCGCGAAAACAAAACCTATCGTATTGACTCCAGTATTCAGACAGGCAGGAAGCACGGGATGTTCTTGCTGGACGAACACCTCTTCAAGCATTGGCGCGACAAGCTATGCGACAAAGAAGAATGCCTGATGCGGGCAAATAAACCTGCCGAATTGGCTGCGAAGATGGCCGCGTATGAAGCTGGCGAGCGGGAAGAAGAAGAATTCGAAGACGAAGACGAGGATATAGAAGAAGAAGAAGAGGATGACGACGACGATGATGGACCGCGGCGACGACCGGGGTCTGGTGGTATTCGCAAACGCTAATCGGTCGTTAGGGGATCTTCAGAGGTAAACGCATCATGTCTACGCCGACGCCTCCCAACGACCCGCGTAAACCGGCTCAGCCGGGGCAAAGTGCCGTGCCCAATCCGGCCAAGCCCGTGGCCCCTCCGGCGCGCCCGCCACAGCCCGGACAACCCGGCCAACCGACCCCGCGTCCAGCCTCGCCCGGTCAGCCAGGCCAGGTTCAGCCGAAACCGGCCGCTCCCGGTCAGCAGCCCGCTAAACCGGCCGCTCCCGGTCAGCAGCCCACCAAACCGGCCGTCCCCGGTCAGCAGCCCGCTAAACCGGTCGTCCCCGGTCAGCAGCCCGCCAAACCGGTCGCCCCCGGTCAGCAGCCCGCCAAACCGGCTGCAGCTCCATCTACAGGCAAACCGGCGCAACCAGCCGCTGCCACGCCTAAACCAGCGGTACAGCCAGCGGCAGCGACGAAGCCCGGCCAACCTGCCAAGATCGGCGGACCACGCAAACCGGCCGCCAAAGAAAGTGGTGGCAAACGCAAGTTCGGCCAAGTTCTCGTTGATCTGGGCTATGTAGACGAAGATCAACTCGACGGTCTGATCGAAGAAGCCAAAAGCTCCGGCCTTCGTACCGGTCAGGCGGCCGTCAAGCGCGGCCTAATTAACGAAGACCAACTCATGGCCGCTCTGGCCGAGCAACACGGTCTGAAACTCGTTAATCTATCGGAGGTGAAACCATCGGCTGAGGCACTTACGATGGTGCCCGAGACGATGGCCAGCGTCTACAAGGTTATTCCAATCAGCATCAAAGACAAGGTGCTGACCGTGGCCATCGGCGATCCGGGCAATCTTGGCGCGATGGACGATCTGCGAAATTTGTTGAGTGTCAACGAGGTGGTGCCCCTGCTCTCGACACAGGAAGGCATCGAAACCGCTCTGAACAAAGTCTATAAAGGCAAAGAAGAATCGCTTCTTGACGTCATCACCGAGATTGAAAACAATCCCGGTCTAGGTCGTGGCAAAGCCGAAACGAGCATCGATCTTGCTGAGTTATCTGAATTGGCCGATGCAGCGCCCGTTCGCAAGTTGATCAACATGGTCTTCTTGATCGGGATTCGAGACAAGGCCGCTGACATTCACTTCGAGCCATTCGAGGAAGAATATCGCATCCGTATGCGTTGCGATGGGGTACTCTACGAGATTCCGCCGCCGCCGCGTAGCCTCGCGAACGCCATCAGCAGCCGTATCAAGGTTATGTCGAACCTGGATATTGCCGAACGTCGGTTGCCGCAGGACGGCCGAATCGAACTGAACGTAGGCGGAACGCAAGTTGACATGCGTGTCAGTATTTTGCCGACCATGTTTGGAGAAAGTATTGTTGTGCGGGTCTTGGATCGTACGGTGGTATCGCTGGACATCAACAAGATCGGGATGTCGCCCGAAATGTTGGCGACGTTCCGCTCGTTGATCGTCAAACCCAACGGCATCGTATTGGTGACGGGACCAACGGGATCGGGTAAAACGACGACTCTCTATTCTGCACTCAACGAACTCAACGTCGTTACCGACAAGATCATCACCACCGAAGACCCCGTCGAGTACGACATCGACGGGATTGTTCAGGTGCCTATCAACCACGAAATCGGCATCACGTTCGCTTCAGCACTGCGAGCCATTTTACGGCAAGACCCCGACAAGATTCTCGTGGGCGAAATTCGCGACCTCGAGACAGCCCAGATTGCCGTACAAGCCGCGTTGACGGGGCATATCGTTTTTAGCACGTTGCACACCAACGACGCGCCGAGCACCATCACCCGACTACGCGACATGGGGCTGGAAACATTCCTCATCACCGCCACGGTCGAAGGCATTTTGGCGCAGCGGCTGGTGCGAAAGATATGCGAAAAGTGTCGCACGAAATTCGATCCGTCGGCTGAACTATTGATGGAATTAAATCTGACGCCCGAAGATGTCAAGGGCAAGGATTTCTTTTATGGTGTAGGCTGCGACCACTGCAACAACACTGGCCACAAGGGCCGCATGGGATTGCACGAATTGTTGGTGATGAGCGACGACATGCGCGACCTAATTTCGAGCGGAGCTTCCACGGATCAGTTGCGTATCGCCGCTCGGAAGATGGGGATGACCACCCTGCGTGATAGTGGCATGATAGCCATTCACAGAGGCTTGACAACCATCGAGGAAGTTGTACGCGAAACTGTACTAGAAGATGAATAACCGATGATTGGGGTTCGATCAAAAAGCAGGAGCCGACGACCAGCGTCGTTGGTTGTTTTTTCTTGACGGAGGTGAACGGTGCCGACCTACAAGTATGAAGCGATGGACACCTCCGGTGGCGAGGTGAAGGATCAAGTAGACGCGACGAACGAGGACGAGGCACAGCAAAAAATACGCCAAATGGGCTACTTCGTGACCAAAATCACTGAAGTAGCAAGCAAGAAAGCCAAAGGAAAAAAGGCCGGAAAGCGCAAGAAAGGCCAAGTCTTCACCATCGGCGGCGTGTCGAGCAAAGTGCTATGCACGTTCACACGGCAGTTCAGCACCTTGCAAGACGCGGGGTTGCCGGTGCTACGTGCATTACGCATCCTCGAAGGGCAGATGAAGCCTGGCGCGTTGAAAAATGCTCTAATCGACGTGGTTGACGATGTGGAATCCGGCAGCACGCTTTCCGAGGCATTTGCCAAACATCCTCGTTGTTTCGACCGCCTCTACGTGAATATGGTCAAAGCCGGTGAGGCCGGTGGTGCGCTGGAAGTCATCCTCAAACGCTTGGCCGACTTCAAAGAAAAGGCGCAAAGCTTACAACGCAAGATCACCGGTGCGATGGTCTACCCCGTCGTGGTCATCCTGGTGGCCGTCTCGATCTTGACGTTCATCATGTTGTACATCATTCCGAAGTTCGAGAAGATCTTCAAAGATTTCAACATGACCTTGCCCGAAATGACGCGGGCGTTGATGGCCGTTTCCAAGTGGTTCTCGCTGTACTGGTACACGTTGCCTCTGTTTCCTCTGGCGTTTTGGTTGTTGATCAAATTGATACGCCTATCAAAAACAGGAAACTATGCGGTAGATAGGGTGTTGTTGTTTATCCCGATCATTGGGCCACTGATCGAGAAGACCATCGTGGCCCGGACGACACGAACGCTGGGTACACTGGTGGCGTCCGGTGTGCCGATTTTGGAAGCGTTATCGATTGTGCGTGAGACATGTACGAACGCTGTATTTGAACGCATGTATCAGCGAGTGTACGAATCAATCCGCGAAGGTGACACGATCGCACAACCGCTCAAAGAATCACGCATGGTGGACGACATGGTCGTTAACATGATCGATGTCGGCGAAGAAACGGGCGATCTCGATAGCATGTTGTACAAAATCGCGGACGTTTACGAGGAAGAAGTAGACGTGATGGTAGAGAGTTTGATCTCTCTGCTTGAACCGTTGATGATTGTGTTCCTGGGGGTGGTGATTGGGTCGATCGTGATCGCGCTCTTCCTGCCGTTGATCAAGCTACTGGAAGGATTGAGCAAGTAACCGGAGGGTGAGGTCATGACGCGGGGTACAAGTCGGGTCGGTTTCACGCTGATCGAATTGTTAGTGGTGATTGCCATCATCGCTGTCTTGGTCGGTTTAATGATCCCCGCCGTGATGAAAGTCACGGGATTGGGACCGCAGGCGACGGCGAAGCACGAAATTAATCAGTTGTCGGCGGCCATAGCAGCGTTTCAACAAGAGTTCGGCGTCAAGACGATGCCGAGTAAGTTTGTGTTACATGAAAATCTCAATGCTTACAACCTCAGCGATCCGCTCCATGCTCGCTCCCGGCAGTTTCTCTCGCAGATGTTCGGAAGGCGTCTGGGCGGTTCCACGGGAATTGTGAATTGGCGGCAACGTACACCGGCTCCGACACCAACGAACGCACAGTCGTACACTCTGAGCGGGGAACAATGTTTGGTGTTCTTTTTGGGCGGTATCCAGGACACCACATCGGGCCAACCTGGTTGCCTGGGCTTCTCGACGAATCCGGCCGATCCTTCGGTTCTCGGCGGAACGCGACGGGGTCCGTTTTATGAATTCAAGTCGCCCCGCTTGATTCCTGATTCCTCGTTGAAATTCAGCCCCGTAACACCTGCTATACCTCGAAATGGTTTTTTGGTCTATCTCGATGCGTTTCGCGTCGCAACTCGAGAACGACCTTATGTGTATTTATGCGATTACAGTACAAACGATTATCAAGCGGATACGTATGAGGTAGTAGGCACATCTCCACCAACTACGTTCCTAACGGCGTATCGTTCCGCTCCGACTCGTTACATTAATCAAGGTGGATTTCAAATTTTGTGTGCAGGACCGGATGGTTATTTTGGTAATCCCGCAGGATACAATCCGAGTACGGGTAATTTGGATCTAGTCGGTCGCGATGACTTGTCGAACTTCCAACGCAATCGCCTAGGCGCGCCACAGGATTAAACCATCATGAGACGTCCTCAACCATACATCCGGCACGCCTTTTCGCTGATCGAACTGATTATCATCATCAGTATCATCGCAGTGTTGTTGACTTTGACCGCGTCTGCCGCATTTCGGCTGCTGGGAGCCTCAGGGACCGGGGCGACGCGAACGCTATTGATGCGACTAGAAACCCGGTTGCGCCAACAGATGACCGTGAAGGCCGACCGGGCGCGTGAAACTCCCATCCCTGCGGAGTTTCGCAATGATCCGGTATTTGGTCCGTTGATTACCACTTATCCCGATTTGGCTAAAGTCATCTATGTAAAATTACGGCTGAAAGCAGATTTCCCGGTGACGTTTCGCGAGGCGTTGGATCCGTCGGGCGGCAAAGGCATTGTTCGGCCTATACCGGCCTATGTTCAGTTTCTCAAACAAAGAAATGTAACGCTCGCATCTTTAGGAGCAACTCCTCAGCCATACGAGTCGTCCGTGTGTTTATACATGGCTCTCAGGCACGGCCAGGATACTACCACGGACGAAGAAACCGGCACTGGTGGTTCGGTCAAACAAGTGAATGGCTTTGAATGTTTTGTTGATGCCTGGGGAACACCTTTGATCTTTTGCCGTACACCGATAGGCGGAACCAACGGAGCGAGTTTGCTCGGCAGTGCGCCCAACGGATTCGACGACCCCAGCGATCCGAAAAACCTTTTGTTGACTCCTAGTTTTTACAACAGCGGCACAGGCCCTGCTTATCAAGTCTTCAGCGCTCTCGTGCATCCTGTATTGCCGCGAAACGGTGCGCCAACGATCAGTCGCCCGACCTTGTCGCCGGTGATCATCTCGGCCGGACCGGATCGGAAGCACGGATTGGCCGATCTTACGCGGTTGACGGTGGACAACTCGAATCCTCCAGCCAGCAATGACAACGTCCTCACGGAGAAATTCCGATGAGCAACCCTACCCGTCGAATCGGTTTTACGTTGATCGAATTGTTGGTGGTGATCAGTATTTTGGGAGTGCTGGCCACACTGACGGCAGTGTATGTGATTCCAGCGTTTCAGGACAATAAGAACGTCCAACGCGGTGTGGATCGAATTGTAACGACGTTATTGATCGCCAAACAGCGTGCGTTGCGTGATGGTCGTCCGGTCGGCGTTCGTTTTGATTTCGACTCTGATTTCGACGCCCTACCCCGTTCTTCGCGAACGATGCGCTATGTCGAACAACCCGATCTGTTGGCTGGTTGGAAGGCGACCGCAAATGTCGTGAATCCTTATCTTTTTTCGCTCGATGACATTGATTTAATGGGTGCCTTTCCAGCTACTGGCAATCGTGATGATTTGGCGGTTCAACAAGGAGATTGGTTACGTGTGGGCGGTTTCAACTACGAAATCGCCGCCGATCCCGTTACAACTACACCTCGTCAAGTTCAAGTGATGACGCCGCGAGTGGATAACCGCTCGGCCAATGGACGTTTTCAGGTGATTCGTCAAACAAGACCGATTGGCGGTGAAGATGTGGTTGAACTGCCGCAAAATGTGGTGATCAATTTCAAAATAATTGAAGATTCGGCAAGTACCAATCGGCCACCCAATTCGATAGGAACGGTTCCCCAGCCGGAAATCGTGTTCAGCCCCTCAGGTGGCGTGTTCAATCGTGGCACGGCTGCAGCAATCGTACTATGGGTGCAGGACAAGACAAAACCGACAACGGAAGCGAACACATCGCGACTAATTGTGATCTCGCCCCGAACTGGTTTAGTTGGTTCACACCTCCTCAGCCCTTCAGCGAATCCATTGGAATATGCGTTGGACGGGAAATCGTCGGGCCTGTGAGCATCGAGAGGGTCGAACATGAGACGGTCGGGCATCACACTGGTCGAGGTACTCGCAGCCATCGGCATCATGGGAATCGGCATGTTGGCAATTTTGGTGCTGTTCCCACTGGGTGCATTGACGATGGCCCGAGCACTGAAGGACGATCGTTGTGGTACCATTGCCCCCAATGCTCATGCCTTGGCCGTGGCCATGCGGCTGGGGAACGATCCGAACGATCTAAGCGGTTTTCCCAATGCCAATGATTTGGGTGTGTACGACAATATCGGACCGAGAACAGCCAATCCGCCGACCGGCTGTTTAGCAGCAAACCCAAATGGTCCAGGCTACCCTGTGTTCGTTGATCCTTTTTATGTCCATAATGCTGTTGGAGTAACAACCAACAATACCAATCCGACTACTTTCCTTGTTAACCCTACAATTCCTCGTGTTAGTCCGATTTATATTCGTAATTGTCCTGTAACTGGCCCGCCGGATGCCGTGCGAAGTGATGTGCTGGAACGGTTTTTTGCCTTCCGTGATGATCTCACTTTTTTACCGACGGGTTATCCCAAGAACGAACGCCAGGGATTGTATACCTGGGCGTATTTGCTCAGACGTTTGATTTCGGAGAATGAAAATTCGTTGAATATGACCGTGGTTGTATACAGTGGTCGGCCGATCGAAGCTCCCACGGGAGAAGAAACCTACGCGGTTGACCAAACGGTTGTTCCGAAAGCCGGTGATACTTCCATCACGATCAATTGGGTCGCCGGGCAAACCCGTCCGACTTTGCGTCGAGGTAACTGGTTGCTAGATACCACATATTCCACAATGGTTGTGGGCGGAGTCAGCTACGGATATGTGAATGCTCAATTTTATCGCGTGATGGATGTGAGTGATCCGGGAGTTGGTAATCAACTCAATGTTGAAGTCCAACCTCCCCTCCAGTTGCGCCCTAATGAACGCACGACGCAAGTAACTTGGTTATCTTCGGCGGTGGAAGTTTTTGAACGCGGAAACGTGAGGCCCTGAGCTATGAGACGCTATTCGACTTCATCGCGTCCCGGTTTCACGCTCACTGAGTTAATGGTTTCGTTGGCGTTGATCGTCTTCATCATGTCGATCATGGCGACCGCCTTCGGAGCGGCCAGCAAAGTCGTTACCGACTTGCGAGCGGCGAACGATCTCGCGGAACGGTTGCGCGGTGCAATGACACTGATGCGTAACGACCTGAAAAATCAACATCTCGACAACACCGCTCGCCGTCTCAGTGATACAACCTGGCCCCCCAGCGCAGCAAACAACCAAGGATTTTTTCGCATCTATCAGGTTGGAAGGCCAATAGATATTGGACCAGCTGGGGCAGATCAGACATCCATCATGACGAGTGCGGCTTTGCATTTCACGACCAAACTATCGGGGCTATACTCAACGGATTTTTTCTCGACTGATTTACAATCGCGAATCCTGCCCACCACTCCTGTGAGAGAGAATCAATTAGTTTCCATTACAGGAAATCAACAAGCCAATGTAGAAATGGAACGCAGCTATCAGCGGACACAGGGCACAGAGTTTCGCAGCCAATGGGCCGAGGTAGCTTGGTGGTTGGCTCCACAAAATGGTATATTCACGACGCCTGATGCAGCGAGTGGTAGTCCTGCCCAACAACTCTACACCCTGAGACGAAGACAACGATTGTTGTATGATCGGGCTACGCCTTCGCAGGTCAGTCTTCCCTGGGTTGCTTTGACAGATCCGAGTATGCGCCGACAGCATCGAGACGTGAGTATAGCACCGTACAACCTCACGGCCTTAGCCGGCACCGATTTTAAAGTCAACACGCCGAGCGATGTAACCGTGCCTGCAATGCGTTTCGGTTCTCCGACGATTCCTGCAAATTTGGTTCCACCTAATTCGCCGAGTCCAGCCACCTCGTTGCCCCTATCAAATGTTTACGCTGGTCTACCATTAAATCCGGATGATCCGTATGGAAGCGGAATGGATATTAATGATGATGTGCCTGATATCGTGTTGGGCGATGTGTTATCGATGGATATACGCATTTTATTAGATAGCAAAAAGGCATTTATCGACCTAGGCCATCCTGATGTTCAGATTTATCGAACGGGTAATCCGGCGTTCAATCCCGGAACCCATCCGCGCGGCTTGTATGTGTTTGATACCTGGACGAGGCAAAATTTCGGCCAACTGGATTACACAAATCCCGAGTCCCAACCATTAGAACGCTGGCGAACGCCGGGGACATACTCTTGTGTGCCACTCTATCGGCAAGTAGATGGCACGGGTAACTATATTGGGTCGCCAATTTTGATTCGTGCAATTCAAGTGACGCTTCGTATTTGGGACGAGAAATCTAACTTCACTCGTCAAGTGACCATGATTCAGGAGCTATAGTCCGGTTTTACCGTTTCTGGTGTATTTTTCTGTTTAGCACCGCCGAACCGATCCGACGGTGTGGAGGTCTCTCGAAGACTACTCCCAGGAGGTCTGTTATGATGCGTCGATCTAATCGCGCCGACCGCCGTCAAGGTGTCATTCTGCTGGTAGTTTTGGCGATGCTCACCATCTTCACCCTTGTCGGGTTGAGCTTCGTGATGTACGCCGACTCGGCTGCAACTCGCGCACGCATCTTCCGTGAAGCGGCCTCCTACAATCGTATCGGCGACGTTCGCGAGCAAGCTTTGATCAGTGCGACGGCCGCCTGGAATGACTTTCTAGGCCAAGTGATCTACGACGCCCCCGAAGATGCAACAGGCAAATCTTCCGTATTGTGGGGCCACAGTCTCGCACGAACGATGTATGGTTGGTATGCGAATCCGACCGATCCTTCGTA
Source organism: Planctomycetia bacterium (assembly GCA_009918525.1). Taxonomy (GTDB): domain Bacteria; phylum Planctomycetota; class Planctomycetia; order Gemmatales; family Gemmataceae; genus RGDT01. The sequence goes on along the minus strand of RGDT01000046.1, from coordinate 2,085 downwards.
TCCCAACGACCGGCCTTACAACGGTACGGGACGGATGGAGAATCCCGAAAACGTCAACTATGTGAAGTTCGGCAACCTCCAAAGACCGGCACCGGGATACTTGAGTAATGGCCAGTTCGGTGGTGATGTGAATGTGGATTATACCTATCCCGACCGGAATAATATGTTTCTGGCTCGTTTGGGACTTGGTCTGAATGGGGAGCTACAGGTTATCACTCCTTCGTATCGTCGTCTTTACAACGAAGATGGAAACAATCCACAACGTCAGCTTCATTATCTCAATAAAGATATGGCCAACGGGTTTCCCACGCTGGAGCCCGACAAGCTAGGGCATGTCAAGACGCTTGACTCACTCGGCCAAGTTACGGATACCGATTCGGTTTGGCTCGATTATAACGGCACGGTCCACGAAGGACCGGACGGACGAAAGTATAAATGTCTGGTTGCTCCTGTCATTCTCGATCTCGATGGTCGGCTGAATCTCAACACGGCCGGTAATCGACTACTGAACGACGACACGGCCAGTAATCAGGGATGGGGTCCGTGGGAAGCGAACCCGGCGAAGTTGTCTTTAGTGCAGGGTGCCTTGCCGGCCACCAATGCTTTGGAATGGCGAAATATTTTGTTTGGTAGTCCAAACTCGCGATACGGTAATGGAGGCGTGCCGCTGAATTCAACCGGGATTCCTGGCGGGACTTTGATTCGCAACACCTATCCCATCGACTTCAACGGCAAAGTTGATCCCCCTGCTGCTGCCTCGCGGACGGGGTCGTACCTGTTCCCTGGGGATCCGGGCACTGCTCAATACGGGCTGTATCCGTTCTATCCGGCTAATGGATACGGCAACGCGAATCCCAAGGAAACGACCACAACCGGAGTGCTGGGAGGTCCAGCGAACCATCCTGCCTTGTACAACCCGCTGCGACCGAACGTAGGTAATCGGGCCTTTACGCCGTTCGATTTGCGAACGCTGTTGCGACGCGACGAGTCGAGTACCGTTAAAGATACTTCGCCGCTGTTGGATCTGTTGCCAGGTAATTTGAAAGGCAACCTACCGGCGGAAATAGCTGCGGCTCGATTGCGTCGGGCGATGGTAACGACGCACAGTTGGGATCTGGATCGGCCCGGAAGTCCGGCGGCGATATGGGATCGCGGTGTGTATCGCTATCCCGCGCCTCCTTTGCCGCTAAGTCCGTTGCCGAGCAGTCCGCTGACAGCACCGGCGCGGTTCCCTACCCTGGCGGAACGGATTGCACCGGAGCAAGGTTTCGACTTCGATTCGACGACGTGGCGTTCGCTGGCGGGAGCCTTGCGTATCGACCTGCGGCGTTCGCTGCGTAATTTTCCCGATATTGACGCAACGACTTTCCGTTTCACCGATGTTGCAGCGGCTGCCGCTGCAACATCGGATCGGCAAGCATTTGCTAAGGAAATTTTCGACCGTCTGCGGATGGTCACGGGAGCAGAAGCTCCAAACGATGCGTTACCGGCCGACCAGATGGACGCCCTGCGTTGGCTTGCGCAATTGGCGGTGAATATCGTCGATTTTATCGACAGCGATCATGCCTGTAAGCTATTCCTATGTGCTGAATTCTACAGCGGTTACACCCTTCTCGTCACAAATAGCAAGCTCACGATGCGTCGCCTGTTTCACGAATATATCCAAGGCAATGGCCCAGAATGTCAGTGTAATTGCGACGAATGCAGGTACTCTTACACCAATCGCAGCGGTTACACCTTCCTCCTCTGCTCTAATTCGACCCCAGTTGGGCCCCGTATCTCTTACGATAACCTCTTCAATAGCGGTGGGTACAGCCGTCATCGTTTTCGGCGCTAGCTCCTTGGCGAATTCATTTACAGGCACGGTGACAGCCTATACAGGGGGTGTCATGACCATCGGCTCTATAGCTAATCTACCGAATGGTGGAAGCTCCAGCTCCTTCGCGACGGCCGATAGTTACTATGTGTATGCATCTATCAATCAGAGCTCGGCAAATCTTGCGACATCTACAACAATCTCGCCGACAGTCGCTGGAACTGTGTCTCTCACACTTCAGAAGAGTCTTTCCTATGTAAGCAATAATC
>RGDT01000450.1 GCA_009918525.1 Planctomycetia bacterium | reverse complement strand
TTACCCTCGTTGCGGTTAAGATCATGAAGTGGAGCTAATAACGAGGCCAGTGCAGGGACATAATCTTTGTTGTAGATCATGAGTCCGATGAAGGAGCTGACCTGAATCTTGGTCTTCATGTGCTCGGACAGCTCGAGAATCGCGGCGATACGATGGGGTGCTGGGGTCCGGAATCCGCCCGAGGTGATGATATGACCAAGCACTTGTAATAATGGGTAATTCATAACAGCTTTTACGGGTTCAAGCACTAAATTGTATTTGGCGACGCGTATGTAGGTCTCATGATGTGCGGCGAGTAGGCTATCAAAGTCAGGGGCGAAGTTAAATACATCGTCCTGATACTTAGCTATCGTCTTTGGTGCTCCCTCGAAGACAACTTGGACGACTCGGGCGAAGAAGGTGGCACCACCCTTGCTGCCTTGTGGCACTACGATCCACTGGAGGAGTTCATTGTGAGTTGAGAAGGCGAACTTGTGTCGGTCTTTTTCGGCGACCATACAGCACCAAAAAGCGTCCTTGATGTCGAAGGCCGTGAAGTGGCAGCAGCCATGCATCTGGTCGAGGATACTTGTTATGCTCGGAAGTGGGTGGCCGTCCAGAATGGTAATAGCGTTGAGCTGTCGAAGGTCGATGGTTAGTCGATAAAATTGTCCAACAATATCGAGGTACTTTTCATCGTGGAGCTTTTCAAAAAACGCGTCGCCATGTTCCTTCATGAAATCTTTGAGAAAAGTCTTCTTGACGACTAGCATGATTGGCGCGCGATATGGGGAGTCGGAGCGTTCACAATATTTCTTGACGATGAGCTCCGCTGTCTTAACAGTTAGGTACCGTTGTTGCACTGGTGAGTACTGTTGGCTGCGAGTGGATCGTACCGGCCGATCATGAGTGGTGTTGCAGGACATCTGGAAACCAAGGACTCGGTCAGGGTTGTCGGGATTTCGGTGGAAGAAGGACTCAGGGAACGCTAGTGCTTGTCCGAACACATAGTTTCGCTGTTGAGGTCGTTTGGGGCATATGCGCGGATATAGCTGGGTGTGGTACAGTTGGAAAATCTCAACTTGTCGCGCCGCCGCAAATGATGAGTATCGCTCTGCAACATGCGGTTTCTCTATGTCGGGAACATACTTCCAGTAGTCCATAGGAAAACCGTTCGGACTCAGATGTTGGGCTGTATCTGTACATGACTCAGCAAGTTTCGTCGAGATGTCATCATTGGGAATTTTGTCCCAGTCTTTGATAATGCGATCCAGGTCTGCGTAGTTAGGGATAAACTTGGCGTCGTCGAGTTCTTCTTGTCGGATTCGCTCGCGTTCCGTTATTTCGTCCTCAGAAATGTCTTCGGGGGCGATAGTTGTTTTCTGCATGGATCCTGCTGGGAGCACTTCGAACATGTCCGAGTCAATGACTGGTGATTGTCGCGGCGGCGTAGTTGGTTCGGCTAATGCAACGTGATGCGAGATGAGGTAGCGGTGGATGTGTTGGTCAGTCCATCCTGCTTGTGGTGTTGAGATGGCAATAGCATCGACGTGTGTGAGGTTGCGCACACGCAGTTGATAAGGCCAGTCGGGTCGTCCAATGAGAGTTGATGTTGTCGCGGCGACGAGACCCTTGTTCGTACATGTCAATACACGGAGCCACGCCATGGTGTGACCACCAGTTAGCAAAGGGACATGCATGGGTACAGGATTGATGGCATATGGAATGAGGACAGTAATGGATTTCAGAATTGATTCCGCAGCGTTTGGCACCACTGAGCGCCCAATGAA
>RGDT01000449.1 GCA_009918525.1 Planctomycetia bacterium | reverse complement strand
CCGCGGCAGTACCCCAGTGTAGACCTGTCTGCATTGGATCCGTTCGCGAGAGAGTCGTGACCGGCGCGATAGTAACGGTGAACATGGACAATCTACAGGAGGTGTACCTGCCACAGCAGCTGGGATTCCTCCAGAATGGATGCGAGATAGCGCCAATGATAGTACGGCTTCACCTGGAGGAGGAACCGGAGCATGCGGCCATCAAGCTGGACAATGAAAACCACTTTAACATGGTCATGCGCCACGCGGCACTCCAGTTCTGCGCCTCCAAGCCGAAACTAGCGCCAATCATGCCGGCGCTTCACGCTACGCACGAGTACGGCAGCCCACTGCACTATTACGACGGGACCAGGGCCGATGATGCGGTTGAAGGAGGCAAACAAGGCGGAGTTATGGCCGGTCAACTTGCGGCACTGGCACTCCAGCCGGTGCTAATCGCTGCAGATAGCGCACTGAGGGAGAGTGGTGGATGTGCCTTGGCCATCATAGACGACGGGTACCTGCTCGGTCCTCCCAAAGCCCTCGTTACTGTCCTTACAGAATACAAGAAGAACCTGGAGGCGATCGGCGGCAAACTCAACGAGGACAAAAGCGCGGCCCTACTTGGGGCCAGATGCGAGCTACCTGCAGATTTCCCAGTGCCGAGGGGGGCGCTCTATGACGGCCCTGGTGGGAAAACAGGCAACATTGTCGGGTACGGAATCGTTTGCGTAGGAATCCCAATTGGCGACCCTGCGTACGTCAAGAGGTTCTTGGAGCTGAAGGAAGAAGAAATCTTCGACAAAATTGACCGCACAGTCGAGCTATTGGGCCCGTCGCAAAGCTTCACCGGATTCCAGCTCGCTAGCAAGTGCCTGAATCCGATGATGGATTACCTAGGCCGGGGAATGGACGCAAATGCGCACACTCTGCCTACCTTCATGCGATTCGATGCAAAAATGCTTAACGCTGTCGCGAAACTCATCGGACAGGGCGAGGAATGGCCCACAGATGGCACGGCCCACCTCGGAAGAGACGAGTGGGAGCTAGCGAAGGAGAGGCTCAGGATTCCCAAGAGACTTGGAGGGCTGGGCCTCACCGATGCAACGTCAAAATGCCCCGTGGGAAGAGTCGCTTGCGTTATTGATTGTGTTTGGCGTGGCCTGGGAAAGGCGGATGCCAGGAACCAAGGGACCAGTAACCCGGCACCTGCTCGCATACCGCTCTTTCCCGCCACCTTACTTGACAAGATGAGACGAGCGACGGGAGGCTCGCTGGTTGGCATGGAGCCTCTCTTGTCCCTGCAAACGAGTATCGGAGAAGCATTTGTGATAAATTGGGCCACATGCCAGCAGCTGGCGGACGAGGGCAGCCAGCCTGATCCGACGCGGATTGAAACCCCACTCAACTGGCCACCCGAACGCGCTGGCTGTTCGGTGGATGGAACGCGGCTAGTGCGAACCCAGAAAACGTTATGGAGGCAGGTGGTGAAGGCGAGGGCGGATAAACTCGACTTGAAAATCAGAGCCCTACACCCCGCCAACCCAGTGTACATGGCGTGGACCAATAGAGACCAGCATTCGACCATGTTCGCCAACGTCATCCCGACCGAACAGTACAACCTCAACAACGAGGAATTCTGGTCTGCGGCGTCAACGAGCTTGGGAATCTCCAACCCCGTTTGCATACCTCACATTGGGAACAGTCTTGTGCAGAGGGCCCCGGAGGAAGACGAGGATGACGCCGACGCGGCGCGGCGTGGCGACGAAGTCGATGCTTTCGGGCAGAACG
>RGDT01000448.1 GCA_009918525.1 Planctomycetia bacterium | reverse complement strand
GATGAAGACAGGGCCCTCGGTGCTGACAACGTCCCCGCGATCAATGAGAATCTCACTGAACCGACTATGCAAATTGACCACGTGGACACTGGTACCGACACAACTAGGTCACAGAGCACTTCTGGTGCTGTCTCAAAACGTGTCCGCGAGGCCAACACGTATGCTCAACATCGCAAGTCCATTCAACTTGAAGACGACGAAACCATGGCGGAGCGCACAAGAATGTTCATTCCCGACGAGATAAGCGCACCAAATAACGATGATCAGGCTGAGGCATCAACCCACACGCCGCCGCATCAGGCAGTCCGCACCCCACATCGACGTTCTGTTCGAGTTCGCCGAGCAACTGACCACTACCGACCCGTGACCACCGACGAGCCTGACGAGTATTGTGACGCATCTATGGACCAATCCGACGAAAATGACGACGACGACTCCACTCCCAGTAACCCGCGCAGCGACTTCATCAGCCCCACCGTTCGGACCGCGCCTCACGTCGCATTCGCGTCAGCGCGCAACAACCAACGTTTCGAGTACACCCCACTTGGACTCCCCTCGGGTGCTGGTCAATATGCTCGCAACGATTACTTGACCCAGTCCAGTATCCTCGCTCCAGTATCATATGGCGGTCACCGTGTTGTTCCGTTACCACTCGACGACTATGACCATATTGAGCAGAATACTTACCACGAGTCGGCCGCTACGTACAAGCGTGCATCGCTGCTCTGGTACGCCACCCAATATGGCGACGACAAGTGCGCCTGCAAGGATATTTGTCGCCATGAAGGGTTTTCGGAAGGCAGAGGCAACATCTGCATCAACGCTGCCATGGCACAGGAGTGCAATGTCCGCAACTGTCGCCTCGCGCCCACGAAGTGCCAAAATCGACGACTCACGAAAGGCCGCACTCAAATTAAGAAGCTCGTCTTATGTGAGTACCCTGAAGGCAGTGTGCCTCGTCTCACAGATAATCGCTACTATGTGTGTACCAACTCGGCCATCAAGCAAGGTCAGCTCATCGCCGAATACGTTGGAGAATATATCGAAGCTCACGAGACCAAGTCCATACACCTCATGAGAGTGCCCACCGTTGAGTTCCACACCACCAACGGCGCGCGACGATTTACCAGTCTATGTATTGATGCAATGGTTCAAGGTAACATCACACGGTTTTGCGAACACAGTTGTGATCCGAACGCCACCGTCGTTTCCGTTGACGTGGAGCATCAGCGGCGCCTGGTTCTTGTCGCCCTAAAAGACATCACTCCGGAACCAGATGGACTCCTCGAAATTACTATTTCTTACCCCTTTCTTATCGAGTCGCGCAGAGAAGGCTGCTACTGTGGATCCAGCAAGTGCCTCAACCCGTCGAGAGCCGGACGCAGACCACCAACCGGCCCAACACCCGACCCGGCCGCACCCTCAGGACCCACTACATCATCTTCAAATACTTCGAGTAATACTTCGGGCATAAACAATCGTTCAGCAAACACAGGGAACCAAAGAGCAATCTCCGCAGCATCTCGAACCAGTGATAAAACCCCAACAGCCATCACTGCAACGAAATCGCTAACTCAAGCACTATCCCCTCGAATTACGACTGCGCCACCGCTTCCAATACTCCAGTCACAAAATTTGCAGCAGCCGTTCCCCACAATTGTCTCGCTACGACCTCCACCGCGATCCCAAACATATCGCACGAACAAGAACGTTCATGTTGTCATCACCTGGAATGTTAACTCCGCGCGCAACCGCGCCGACCAAATCTCCTACCTTCTCG
>RGDT01000447.1 GCA_009918525.1 Planctomycetia bacterium | reverse complement strand
GTGCCTGCTAGAGCCCCATTTGTAAAAAAAATATCAACTTCTTGTTCAAAATTCTCATCTAGAAAAGAAAGGTCCGGTGAGATTTCAAGCAGTGCCTTTGCGTAAGATTGCTTTAGAACAGCTGATTCAAATGGAGGGTATGCATCATCACAAAAATGATGGCTACCAAAATAAGGGTGTAAAAGAGGTTTTCTTTTTTTTGACGAATAGCTTCAAGCATGTTCTTTCCGATCCCTCAACTTTAAATTTTGAAAAATTGTTAAAAACACAATTAGTCAAATATGTTGAAATATGTTAAAAATCTTCAATTACATTAAGGTGATCCCTGACTAAAATCAAGCAACCTTGGCGACTGGAAGAAAATATTATTTAGTAGCGCTACTCTCGGGGCTGACGTGTATTGTGGCTCTGTATATCCATGTGCACCGTCAAGGCCGAACAACATGGATCGAAACCCGTATTACGACCGAATGGGCAAGGCCAAGGAAGCACGGAACGCCATCGTCTTTCGCGATAGCGAGGCGTGTACCATCTTGGGAATGCACATCACCGAGGTACGCGGTGGGCCGGGGCTGCTCTTGAAAAATTGCCGACGGATGAACCTGAGCGGATGCTCGGTGCTGGATTGCGCCGAGGGAGGCGTTGCACTGGAAAATTCGTCCGACTGCCTGTTGAGCGGCTTCCTCGTGCGGGCCGACACGCTGGCCAAGCCAGGCTTGTCCCTGAGCGTCAAGGGCGGCTCGGCCAACCGCATCAGCGGCGGCCTGTGGGCCAACGGCATCAACGCCCCAAAGGAGTCGGTTACGGTTGTACCGTAATCTGGGAGACAATCCATGCAACTGTCGCTGTTCTCGATCAGTTACGCCGGTCTGTGGGGGCAAGCCTCGCTTGACCTGATCCCGTTCATCAGGCATGCCGCCCAGTTGGGTTACGACGCCGTCATGATTGCCGGAAAACGGCCACACCTTTCGCCGTTGGACGCCGAGGAACGGACGCTGGAGACGCTGGCCGACACGCTCCGCCAGGCCAACATCCGCTGTGCCGCCATCGCCGCCTACACGGACTTTGCCACACCCGGCGCGGCCGAGGTTCCCTATGGCGAGATGCAGATTGCTTATGTCGAGTCGCTGTGCCGCATCGCTCGGAGGCTCGGGGCCGGCATCGTTCGCGTTTTCAGTGCTTACGAATGGCCGGGACAGAATCTCCAAACTGCCTGGCGTCAGGCGGTGGCTTGTCTGCGTGAGGCGTGCGACCGGGCGCAGGGTTGCACGCTGGCTATTCAGAATCATCACGATGTCGGCTTGCACACCGTCGCCCTGCTCGAACTGCTCGCCGATGTGGACCGTCCCAACGCTCGCCTCGGTTTCGATGCCTGGTCGCCCGCTCTGCGCGGTGAAGACCTCTACGACGCCGCTCGGCTCGCAGCTCCGTTGACGGCCATCACGACGAATGCCGACTATGTTCGCTTGCCACGTTTCCACTATCGCCCGGAGTTGGTGAACTATGTCCCGGTGCTGCCCGATCTGGTCCGCGCGGTGCCGTTCGGCACAGGCTTCATCGACTACCCGGCGTTCTTTCGCGGGTTGCACGACGGCGGATTCGCTGGCCTCGCGACTTACGAAATGTGTTCGCCGATTCGCGGCGGTGGAGCCATCGACAATCTGGATCGATACGCACATACCTACCTCGATTTCATGCGATCTCTACAAGGAAAAATGTCCTGATGCTCGTGCTGTTGACCTTTGCCGGTTTGATGCCGCCCGACGGTTGGCGAGAGTCAAGCCAGAAAGCACCGTGCG
>RGDT01000446.1 GCA_009918525.1 Planctomycetia bacterium | reverse complement strand
GCCCGAGCTGCGGCGAGAGCGTCCCCTTTTTTCTCATAAAGGTCTGCCAGGATGCGGAGCGTCGCCAGTCCGCTGTGTTCTGACTCCTGATAGAGCCGGAAATTGTCGATCGCTGCGTCTGTGTCACCCCGAGCTAGTGCTTCTTCGCCGAGGTACTTGAGCGTCGAGAAGTAGGCTTGCCGTTCGGCATCGCCTAGATTCCGAGGACCGACCGACTGGCCTGCTCGTTTGGCTAACTCGAAATTATGCCGAGCTTCGTCCATCAACCCCATTCGCCGTTGCGCTTGGGCTATTTGCACAAACAGGGTTGGCCCTAACGCCGGAAGTCCACGGGCCGCGATCCGAAGATATTCGCCACCGCGTTGCCAATGGGAGTCATCGTTGATCATCGATAGCCCAAGATGCTGGGCGTATTGGTGGTCGAAACCGTTTACCGCTATCCCTTCGCCACCTGCGGCCTCGTTGTATTCGGCTTCCGTGAGGTCGCGGTAGAGCAGTTTTTTCAGGGAGATAAGATCCGCTTCGTTTGGCGTTTCGCTCAGTCGTCGTTCCACCGCTAGTATCGCTTCGATCCGTCGGCCTGGCAGTTGGAGCATCGGCTCTCCGACCCTTTCACGCAATCGTGGATGAAGCATCAACGCCAGTTGCCATGAAGGTAGCAAGACCGCTAGACGTTCGGGATGGTCTGCCCCATGATGCGACGGATCGAGTAGACGTTCGAGTAAGTTCGCCGCGCGATCGAGATCGCCCGCATGCGTAGCTGCAACTGCACGCCAATAGGCGACCTGGGGTTCTTTGTTGGGTTGAATTCGAGCGACGAGATCCAACAACCGATTGGCTTCGTCGAGTTGCACGCTGTTCGGCCTTGAGAGTAGTAAACCGCCTGCGCGGTCGAGACATAGATCGAGATCGACAAGGCCAAGCGTTTGGGGATCACGAGAGAGGCTATCTATATCTAAGGAACGATGCACTTCCCAGAAACCATCGCGGGCGATACGGTTGTTGGGATCGAGTTGTAATGCGCGTCGGAACGCCAGCAGTGCCTTGCGATATTTGCTGCCGCGAGCATAACCCAGTCCGCGAAAAGCGTGCTTCAGGATGCGTAAGCCGGGTAGGACGCGGATCGTGTACAGGAAGTAAGTGGCAACCGGCACCAGCCATGCAATCGAGGCGTACTGCCGCTGTTCGCCGACCAAGATCGCCAATGCCAACCCCAACATTCCACACATCGCCGCAATCTCGACCTCGGATTCCTCTTCGTGTCCGGCGAAGGTCAACAGATAGAACGGGGGAATACCTACCAGAACGAGACAGGCAAACGCGGTAGGATTGGCAAGATTATACTGTTGGAGATTTATCCACGAGATTTCCACAAGGCCGAGCGAATTAAGCCCCATAGACAGCATCAGACCAGATAGTGCAAGGATCAAAACGGTACGTGCGACGCGGTGTTGCACTTGCCGTAAGAGTCCAAACACGAGACCTGCTATCGCCGAGCCTCCGACCACGGGCGCGAGCAAGGCTCGCAAGGCGGATTGCTCGGCTTCGTTTAGCATTCCGAGCATATTGCGGAGCAACACGACGCCGATTCCCGCTCCGATCAGAATGCCGCTGTAAGTGAGAACGGGACTTTCCAGAAGTAGGAACAGAATAAACGCAATCAATCGGCCGTTGACTCTGACGCCCTCGCGCAATTTCAACACTGCGGCAATGAAAAGTGTGACGGCAAGTCCGCCAAAGGTGCAGGCAGCAAAACAAGCTAATCCCTGTTGCCACGTGGCCGATAAGGGCAGGGCTGCG
>RGDT01000445.1 GCA_009918525.1 Planctomycetia bacterium | reverse complement strand
CCCCCGCAGGGTTTGGGGCACCAAGGGCCGTCGGCCGCACCATCGGCGTGCTCCGGTAGCACAAAACACTGGATTTGTTGTAAATTTACAACTTCTGCTGTGTTGCTGTCTTAAATGAGGCAATATCCTCCTGGGTGTGCCAGAGTCAGTGGCAGGACCCGATGATTGTCTTTCCTGACTCGAACGTGTGCAGTCTGCGCACTTGTCACCGGTACTTGCCGCATTTCTTGCACATTTCGGTCGCGTAACGGGCGGGACAACGGTGGCATCGCTCTTGACCCTTCGAAGTGGCATGAAATTCCTTGATCCCGACGGGACAGTGGCCCTTCAGATCGTTGTAAAGGCGCATCTCTCGGTCGATTTGGCGACGGTCGCCTGCATATCGAGCCATGTACTACCCGCCCCGCTCCATGAGCTTTACCCACAAGCTTGTACGAAATTGCTTGTGCGTGAGAAACTCGGCTTTATTGTTCTGACAATACTAGAGATACGCGTCGCCGACGTTAATACCTTTGGAACCTCCTTCCTGTCAGTCTGCAGGGTACCCAGGAGTCATTTATTCACGTCGAGCACCAACTTCGCTAGCGACAACGCCGTGAAGTACCGGTCGCACGCGATGACGGCGCCCGCCTGCACACGCCCATGCGCGAGTTTCTCGAAGGGAATGTGTAATATACCCAGCCAGTGCAGGGGACACCGATGGATACTCAGGGTTCACAGTCGGCACTAGCCGAGGGCGATATTTCGTACTTGTTGTAAATTTACAACAGAGTGACCTTTACCCTCCTAGCTACGTCGGTGATGCCCGTCGGCTCAGACCGACAGCGCATCACATGCTTGCCCGAACGTGCTGCATTGGTCTGTGCACTCGGAACGAGGGTGCACGACGGATGTGTCGGGGCCGCGCGTACCGGAAGCTCCGACGTGAGGTCGAGAACAACTTTTTCAACCAACTTGCCGCTCATATCATGGCCGTCGTCGACATTCGCGCCTGCGTAGACGTCCAGTATTCTTATTTAGCGGGGAGCTTACCGAGCTCTATGTGCATTACTGTGCCGACTACACAAAATAGCTCTCCAAGTGTCATAGGCTTCCAATCACGCTACTTGTAAATTCCCGGTCTTGCTTGTTGCTACAATCGACTACAAACTCTGCCATAGGGTCAGTGAACTCCTGTGCGAAGAAGTGCACATCATCCCTGTGCCCGGCGTGCCTTAGCTTCCAGCGGCCGGCATCGGGAAGGTCCGAATCATCGGGGTGCTCTTCGGGGTGCGCCACGCGCTACTTTTGCCTCGGGTCCAAGGGCGACGCCGGGTGCGAAGGTGCAGCACCTTGATCCTCCGGCTGCCAGGCATCGGTCTGAACCTCGGCGGATGCAATGCCAGTCGAGGTTGGCCTCTGCTCGGCATTTTCGGACTCGACACGCCTACCTAAACGTGTGTTGTAAATTTACAACACTGCAGAAGCTCACGTAACCGCACCGTGCGCGCTCGGAGGCAGCCGATGGCGGCGTATCGAACCTGCACTGCCTTCAGGAAGCTTAAGGCCGGCCTTCGGCTTCTTTTTCGCAGGCGCGGCATCGTCCCTCCCTCCTGCGGCTGTTCTTTGCAGCTTGCTCGATTGTGTACCACTGCGCCGCAGTTCCCGCACGTAACTTGCCGCCTCTGAGTTCCTGCCGCCTGCTCCTTGTCTGAACTCGAAGCCTGCGTGCCGGTTTCGTCATTCGCTGCAGTCCCAGCCGTGTTCTCGGCCTCCTCCTCCTCCTTCTCGTTTTCCTGGTCCTCGTTGTCGTCCTTGCTCG
>RGDT01000444.1 GCA_009918525.1 Planctomycetia bacterium | reverse complement strand
GGGTTCAGCGTCAGCCGGGGATGAATGACTTTCAAGGCGACGTCGCGTTGCATGACCCGATGCACGGCCTGAAAGACGGTTCCCATTCCCCCCTGACCGAGTTTGCGAACCACCTGATAACGGGGATGATCGACTAGCTCGGCCGGCAAATCGTCGATGATGGTCGGGATCGAATCCAGGGAAATGGCTCCACTTAGGCTTTTTTCGTGCACTTGACCAAAAAGAGTTTGCTCGGCTACCTGAGAGATGGTCGAAGCACACGAACGACACTTGGCCACATGCTGCTCTACGGCCGAAACTTGAGTGGCCGAAAGTTGTCCAAGAGCAAAAGCCCGTAATAGGTTCGTGTCTGGATGCGTAGTGGTTGTATTCAAGGGAACGGCTCCGCTGACCTCCACATAGATCATTATATCGGATGGATCAAGCCACAAGCAGCATAAGAATTAACATGGCTACCGCGTTGTTGAGAGCGTGAGCGATCATGCCCGCACCAAGACGGCCCGTCCATTCACGTGTCAGTGCCAACGCCGTCGCGATAGAACTGAGAACCGGTACGGCGAGCCATCCTTGGGGATGAATCACCGCGAACAGGAAACTAGACGCTGCGACCGCGAAAGCCGTCCTTGCCCCCATCGGCCAGGAAGGACCAATACGGCGAAGATGAGCATAAAGCACACCGCGGAAAAACAGTTCCTCGACTACGGGAGCCGCCACACAGGCGATAAAAAATATTTGCCCCCAAACCCAGGACGACGCCCCTGCCGCCGCCAACTCACCGACCGGATGCGAAGGGGAATGATATTCGATGCCTAAACGTCCTAAGATCGCCATCAGCACCAGTGTCACACACAACCCCACCACCAGTAGGGGCAGTACCGACAAGTAAGCCGCCAGTCCCGCCGGGATGTCGAGCCAACCGATGCTAAGACCGAGATCCTGCTCCATCTGTGGCCAAGACAGGCCACGCAGGCGAGGCCAAGCCAGCGCGACGAGGCTCAGAAGCATGGCGGCTGCATTGATGCTCAAGCTCCACTCGCCCCAGGACGAAAGCGACGCCAGAAAGGTGACGCCAAGAAACAGCGACATATAAACAGCGAACGTCTCGGCATAGATACCGCCGTGGTCGCCATCGAGCTTGGGAACGGCGACCCAACCGAAATACGCCGCGAACACAGCACCCGACGCCAACGCTAGCCCCAACAGAATGCCAATCATTCCGACCAAAAACACGGCGATCAACCCGACGGCCGTCCGAATCGATTCGGAGAGAACAGCTTCGTGCGTTGCTTCGTCGGCTTGCGATAGAGCGAGTTTGCCGAACCAGCCGAGGTGATCTACCAAGGCTTGTGCGTCGTCATCGTCCAGAGTTTCGCCCTGAAGTACCAGGTTCAAGAGGTCGGCAGATTGGGTTTCCTGGTCGGTGACAGTCTCGATGCCGACCAGTTCGGCCAGTGCAGTTTCAGGGCTATCGAGTTCAGCCAATAGTGCAACCAAAGCGAGTTGCTGGATGGTTGTCGTTTGGAACTTCGACCGAATCTGATCGCTCCATGCCGAGCTATTCAAGCCAAGGGATTTGAGACCAACAAAGTAGCGGGCCTGGAGTTTCTGATCCGCCTGGAGCGAACGCCGCGATTCATGGGATTTTGCGGGACCCGACGCTGCGGGTTGCCGGGTGATCGAGTTGCGCGCCAAGACCACGCCAACGAGCAATAGGATCACCAACCAGGCAACTAGGGTTGAATAGAAAAAATGGGGAGGCGCCGGGTCGTGAACACGCCCCTCTCGCCTAGCGCTTCCGGGGTGTTGACACGCCTCGCTCGCCG
>RGDT01000443.1 GCA_009918525.1 Planctomycetia bacterium | reverse complement strand
TGGTGTGTCCCTTGAGGGAGAGGACTTCCTGGCCCTTGAGAGCATCCCAAACCTTCGCGGTGTTATCGTAACTTCCCGTGAGGATGCGTTGGCCATCGGGACTCCAGGCTACGCTTTGCACCCACCTGGTGTGTCCCTTGAGGGAGAGGACTTCCTGGCCCTTGAGAGCATCCCAGACCTTCGCGGTGTTATCGTAACTTCCCGTGAGGATGCGTTGGCCATCGGGACTCCAGGCCACGCTGGTCACCGGCCAGGTGTGTCCCTTAAGGGAGAGAACCTCCTGGCCCTTGAGAGCATCCCAAACCTTCGCGGTGCCGTCCCAGCTTCCCGTGAGGATGCGTTGGCCATCGGGACTCCAGGCCACGCTGGTCACCGTGTCGGTGTGTCCCCGAAGCGTCCGTTTGCTGGAGTCGAACCGCTTGCGCAGGTGGGCATGTTCCCAGCCGCGCAAGTTCCATTGGCACTCGTTCAATAAATTGACCGCAATCCCAACATTGTTTTTCTCAAACTCATTTTCCGCCCGTGTCAGCGTGGCCGCATACACCAGCCATTCTGTTCGCCTTAACTGTTCCTCGGCATTTGTTTTCTGAAGCTGCGTCTCTTCCCGTGCTTTCTTTTCAGCTTCTGCATTTCTGCGGGCTTGTGCTTCGCTTTTCTCGGCCCGTTGTTGGGCGTCTCGCGCTTCGCCACGTTGTTGATCGGCGTATTCTTTGGCTTGCACCGCTGCCTTGGCCTCGATGCTCGACTGATACCCAAACCATGCCGAAGCACCCACACCCAACGCCAACGTCACCACCACCGCTGTCACCGCCCCATTCCGCAACCGCTGACGGCGTTGACGTTCCGCCCCCTCCACCGCCTCGCGGGTCTTTTCCAACTCCGCTGCCCGTGCTCGCTCTTCGGCGTCCCGACGCAGATGCGCCACTTCCTCTGCGAGTTTACCTGCGTCTGCTGGCCGTTCGTCACGATCTTTCGCCAAACAGCGTTTTGTCAAAGCGATCAACGCCGGTTCCGCTCCGCACGCATCCAGACGCGCGAAGGCCTCGCCCAGCTTCCCTTGGGCCGCCATCATTCGCGTCCGTTCCGTGGTCGTACCCACATAGGGAGGCAAGCCGGTCAACAAGGCGCATAAAACCGCACCCAAACCGAACACATCACTGCGGCAGTCGAGTAGTTCGATCGCTCCGATGGCCTGTTCCGGCGCCATGTACGCCGGAGTACCCAGGAGACTGCCCGGCTGTGTCTTGTTGTCGTCGGAGTCGTCCACGACCGGCAGGACCGTTGAATCTGCATCACCGGGTTCGACATCTTCGGGGCGAAGTCCAAGAACCTTGGCCAAGCCCCAATCCATCACCTGAACTTCGCCGAACGCACCTACCATGATGTTGCCCGGCTTCAGATCGCGATGAATGATGTGGTGACGATGTGCATAGCCTACCGCCTGGCAGATGGACTCGAACACGGCCAACCAGCGACTGACACCAGGGCCTTCTGCTTCCAGCTTCTCGGCCAGGTTCTTGCCGTGAATCCGCTTCATAGCCAGGAACGGCCGACCATCGGGCGCTGTGCCGACCTCATGCACCGGCGGAATGCCCGGATGTTGCAGCCGCGCCGTGATTCGTGCTTCGTAATTGAATCGGGCTTCGACCAGGGTTTTTCCGGCGAATTCGGGCAACAAATACTTCAACGCCAACACCTACTTTGTCATCATGTTTAAATACTAATGGGTCATTTAATACTGATTTAAGTGGTTGGGAAGTGTTAGCATCAAATACTTGGATATGGAGTTCAAATTATGGAGGTTCTGCAGATTATAATGGTACAG
>RGDT01000442.1 GCA_009918525.1 Planctomycetia bacterium | reverse complement strand
TCATCGCGTCCTCGCGGAGAGTTAGAGGAGGCGGTCGAACGCCTCCCGCGTTGGATCAATCACCGCGAGAGGCTGCCCCGTGACGGGTGTTGTATTCACTCGACCCGTTAAGACGAGGACGATCTCTTCATCACGCGGCAAGATTCCGCTGTCGATCAGTTTTTTCGCTGCGGCCACTGTCACGCCGGATGCTAGCTCGGTACGGATCCCTTCGGTCCGTGCCAACATTTCCAAGCCCCACGCCGCTTCTCGGTCGGTGACGTTTTCAGCTGTTCCACCGGTTTGGCGTAGTAAACGAAGTGCAAAGTAGCCATCGCCTGGGTCGCCCACCGATAGCGCATGGACACGCGTTTCAGGATTACGGATTGGTATCGGTTCCTCGATTCCATCCTTGAATGCAGCCACAATCGGCGCACAGCCCGCGGGTTGTGCACCATACATACTTACGGGCGAGTCGGCTACCAGATCTGCTGCAACAAACTCGCGAATCCCCTGATAAATCTTACCAATGAGACTACCTCCCGCCATACAACATACTATGTGGCGAGGCAGCCGCCCCATCTGTTCGGCGATTTCATGGCCTATGGTTTTACCGCCCTCGGCATAAAAGGGATGCAACGTCACGTTGAGGACAGCCCAGCCTCTCGCCTCGGCCACTTGAATAGCCAGGCGATTGGCTTCATCGTATGTTCCACGAACCGCGATGGTTTTAGAGGCGGCCAGTGATTCCGGAACGAGGACATGAGCGGTAATCTTTAACGAAGGTGCGAGAGCGATAACACTGCGACCCAGATTACCAGTGGATGCACAGATGACGGTTGAAATACCCAGTTCACGTGCTTTGTTGAGCGAAAGAGCAACTAGGCGATCCTTGAACGAACCACTCGGGTTTTTCCCTTCGTCTTTGAGCCAGAGGTTCTTCACGCCTAGCTGTTTCGCCAGCCCGTCTGCACGGAATAGAGGTGTGCAACGCACGGGAAGTGCCACCGCAGGTGGGCCGACGAGCGGCAACCATTCGCGGTACCTCCACATCGTGAGCGGTCGGGATGCCATTTCATCGCGTGAAACTACCACGGGCGGATAAACCGGCTCGAGTGGCCCGAAGCAATCGGCGCAACAGTAGGAGGCAACGGAGGTTGATTCCGCGCTACAGAGGCGACACCGCAGTAAGACTGAATCTGTCACGTTATCAATATCGCAAGCGTTTTAAGGTTTGTCTACGAAGCATGTCGAACACTTGGAAGTCGAAAGCGTCTTTTCCTTTTTCAATCTCTTTCAGAACGATGTCGGAGCGTACCCGGTCCAGTTCTAAAGCCTCTTGATATAGGCTGCCACGTTCTTGGGCCATTTTTTCCAGATGCTCTTCGCGTTCTTTAAGTGTCATCTTTGCCATCGAATCGGGCAGTTCCTCTGGCTTGAGCGATTCAAGACGGGTTTGACCGCTGCGGATCGCGTCGAGAAGGTCGCTATTTCCCAGTCGTCGTAACTTGGCAGCAACTCCTGTCCATTCAGCGCTCACATCAGGTGGTACGGCACCGGCCGTGACAGCCTGAAATTTTTTTGTGTCGCGTTCTCGTTTGCCTTGGCTGCCGTAAACGAGTGCTGTTCGGAGTAGGGTACGGTTAATTTCCGCCAGGCGAGCATCTTGCCCGGTGGCGAAGGTACGCATACCACCCGAAGTGTTCATCTTTCCATACTCGCCACCCGTAAGTTCGGCAATTTCCTTGAACTGCTTGGTGCAGTCTGCATCCTCTCCAGACTGAATGGTGTTAATAACAATACCCAGGTCTCTAGCCTTCCGGCAGGTAATGGGGTATTTCACATCGTCGG
>RGDT01000441.1 GCA_009918525.1 Planctomycetia bacterium | reverse complement strand
CCAAAGAGCTCTTCGGGCTTTAGTCAAACGCCGACCACTTCATCCCTACACCATTCACGCACAATGAAGCGATTCCGGCCCGAAAGTTTGGCCTCCCGGAGAGCCTCAGCGGCCAACTCCATGAGGTTTTTTCGATCTGTGACAATTTGGGACACGGCGAAACCAACGGAGACGGTTAGTTGAACTTCGCCCCATGGGGTGGGTATGCAAGTTTTTTCGACGCCGGCGCGGATGCGTTCGGCAAGCACTCGCGTTCCTTCGATGGGGGTTGCGGGAGCTAAGACGAGAAATTCATCACCACCGACCCGAGCGACAAAATCGACTTCACGGATATTCGCGGTTAGAATTTTGGCGAGAGTTCGCAAGACCTCATCGCCTCCTGCCTGAGTGAATCGGGTATTAATTTGTTTGAAGTGATCAACATCGACATAACCCAACGCAATCGGATTGGGATAACGAGCGTGTCGCTTGAGTTCATTTTGAATGAGTTCCTCAACGCCACGACGGTTCAATAATCCCGTGAGAGAATCGTTTAATGCCAGGTGTTCAAGTTCACGTGTTCGCTGTTCGAGTAAGGTGTTGGCTTCTTTAAGTTCCTGGGTACGTTCTCGGACTCGCGTCTCCAATTCGGTGTTGAGAGCCTTGAGTTCCGCGAGAAGTTCTTCCTGTCGAGATTCGAGACGATATTTATCGAGAGCATTTCGAATGACCTGGAGGAGTTCCTCCGTACGCCAGGGTTTTAGCAGATAGTAATACGCCTGTCCGCGATTGATCGCATCGACAGCACCGGCGATTTCGCTGAAGCCTGTCATCAGCACGCGAATTGTCCGTGGAAAATGGGTCGAAGCCCATTCCAGCAGGTCGGCCCCATTCCGACCGGGCATCCGTTGATCGGTAAGAATCACGTGAACAGAACAAGCAGCCAACACCGTTTGCGCGGCTGCCGCGTTTTCAGCAGTCAATACATCGTAAGTGGTCGAGAGTAACCCCCGAAGAATGGCCAGTAGGTGGGGTTCATCATCGACCACGAGGACGGTGAAGCGATCTGTTTTCATCGGCCTTACCATCCCCAAAGAGAAGCGGCAACCCAGAGCGAGCCGTTTGAGCATTCCCATTAGATAGGATAGCTCAACAGGCTAGTCGATGTCGATTGCGGAGCGGGACTGAGTACAAGAAAGTACAATCAGGTCGGATAATTTAGGAAAAAAAACGAAAGTAAGAGCGATTAATTGATTAGAGGGAGGCAATTCGATCAAACCGCTCAAACTTTTCGACATTCCAGCTTGAACCGGCCTTTCCATCCCTTTACAATGGGACGGCATGCTGATTACAGAAGGAATAAGTCTTTCTGTCGCTATCCCCCTGAAAGGAGTCAGGAAGGGAACATTTCGGCCCTTAAACCAAGATGGATTAAGGAATCTCGAAGGAACGAGAACAAGATCGCTGGCCGTGAACGCGATAGGAAAGTCGTGTTCGCATCCCTGAAAATGGGACCACGAACCAGCCATAAGACGCGCCGAGCTGTACCGAAGCTGCGTTGATCAATGTTATTGACGTGCTATACGGCTCAGGAGCGTTTTTCATTTCGTTCGCAAGCCAAATGGCGCTCCCAACTCGCCGAAGCGAGATAGATGGGAAGCACGAAGCGGACGAACTGGCCAGAACGTATTCCCCGGGCCGGCTATGGGGGCGTTCGGAGACTTGTCGTTGCCTCTGGGTTCTGACCAAGCCTCTTTGTTGTGGGGATTGAATCAAATGGCAGTGAAAACGCGACGTCGTAAAGCGGAACCGGAATTGGATGAGTCGTCAGGTGGGACACCAGCCACTATCTTCTCATCAGACCTCCTTACCCCTGAGGAA
>RGDT01000045.1 GCA_009918525.1 Planctomycetia bacterium | reverse complement strand
CTGGCGCGTGCGCTACACGGCCGGATACGTCGCGTTGCCTGCCGCCGTTGCCGAAGCGTGTTGTTTGTGGGCGGCAGAATTCTTCTACGCCGCAACTCGCGATCCGGCCCTGGCGTCTCAAGCTGTGGTCGGCTCGGTAGCGCAGACGTGGCGTGTCGGGGAATCCGGTCCACCGCCTCGCGTTCGGGTTCTGCTCGAACCGTTTCGCCGTCGAGGCGTCGCATGAACGCCATCGCATTTGCTACGGCGTGTGTCGTTTATCGTGCGTCCAACAGTCCGCCCAGTGTGCCGGATGTACGGGTCGCGTCGTGTCGGCTAACGCCGCGCGGCGCGTCGTCGCCCACAACCACCGCCGAGTACACGCACGTTCTGATCGTCCCGACGACGACCGACATTCGCGACGACTTTACAGCGGGTGCGACGACGTTCGGCCCGAATGCCGACAAGGTGTTCGTGCCGGACGAACTCTCGCCTGTGACCTATCGCGTGTTGCTGGTGCGGCGAATGGGACGCAGTACCAGTCAGGATTTCAAGGAATGTCTACTTGTCCGCACGGCGGTGACATGGCCGACGGACGACCTGTGAGGAGGTTCTGCAAATGGTCCATCAAATCGCGTCGTCGTTGGATGTACGCAATCGAATAGTTAGGCACGTTCGTATACGGGCTGGTGACCTGGTGCCGCACGAACTCAATCCGCGCGTTCATCCCGATGCCCAACGCGCTGCGCTCGAAGCGCTTTATGTCGAAGTCGGTTTCGCCCGTAGTTTGTTGGCCTACGAGCTTCCCGACGGACGCTTGAAGCTGATCGACGGCCATCTACGCCAACGGATCGACCCCGAGATGATGGTTGATGTCGAAGTGTTGGACGTAAATGATGCCGAAGCCCGCAAACTCTTGCTGTCGCTCGATCCGCTCGCGGCGTTGGCAGACAACGACACGGACAAGCTCGACGAACTGCGACGACTGACGGCATCTGACAGCGACGCGCTGACTAACTTGTGGCGCGGCATCGGCGAGGCGGCAGAGCGTGTACCCAAGCCGCGCCGCGAGCCGAAACCGCCGCCCGAAGCACGGTCGCAGTGGTACGTCCTCATCGAGTGCCAAGACGAGGCGAATCAACTGGAACTGCTGCGCCGCTTCTTGGCCGAGGGGCTGAAGTGCCGAGCGTTATTGAGTTGAACTATTGGGGCGCGACCATCCAAAACATCCAACAAAGGAATGAACACCATGAACATTATTCTTGAATCTCCCATCATCGAGACACCGCGAGTGGCTCAGTTGCGCGGATTGTTTGATCTGGCGGCAGCGGGCACGTCGCGCATCGAATGGAACGTCAGTCTGCCAGCTTCGATTCTGGGGGGAGAGGAGAAGTTCCCCCTCAACCCGTCAATACACAACCGTCCCTGGAATATCGGCTTGATCACCGGACCTTCGGGGTGCGGCAAGTCTACCATCGCTCGGCATCTTTGGCCCCGGGCCGTTCGTCGTGCCAATGAACTAAGTTGGCCCGTCGATCGTGCCCTCATCGACGCCTTTCCCGATTTGCCGATTCACGACCTTACGGGTCTCTTGTCGGCGGTCGGCTTTTCGTCGCCTCCCGCGTGGCTGCGGCCGTTCGGCGTGCTTTCCACGGGTCAACAATTTCGTGCGACGTTGGCGCGATTGCTCGCGGAAAGTCGGGTCAGCGGGTCGCTGATCGTGCTGGACGAGTTTACGTCGGTTGTGGATCGTACCGTCGCTCGCCTCGGTTCTGCAGCGTTGGCCAAGGCCGTCCGCGCTGCCGGGCTGCGCTTTGTCGGCGTCACCTGTCACGACGATGTCTTGGACTGGCTCCAGCCCGATTGGGTCTATCGCCCTGCCGAAGACCTTTTCGACTGGAGGCGGCTTCGGCCCCGGCCGCGTATCGTCCTCAATGTCCGACGATGCAACGCCGACCAGTGGCGGCTATTCGCACCGCATCACTATTTAAGCCATGCCCTGGCGCCGTCAGCGGTGTGCTTTGTGGCCGAACACGAAGGAAGGCCGGTCGCGTTCAGTGCCTGGCTACCGTTTTTCGGACCTGGTAGGCCCACACGGCGCGAACATCGCACGGTAACGCTGCCGGATTATCAAGGAGTCGGTATCGGACAGGCCTTGTCAGCATTGATCGCTTCCGCATGGCGCGGGCTGGGCTATCGGGTGACTTCGACCACGACTCACCCGGCTCTCATCGCTTCGCGGCAACGCTCGCCGTACTGGGTTCTGTGTCGGCCTTCGTCCTTGGCCAGCGGACACGATGCGCGAATGAAGCACGCCACGACACGGCTGACCGCAGGTTTTACTTACACCGGGCCGGGACTACCAAAACGTCAGGCGCGGTTATTGGTGGGGGGAAATCATGGCACGGTTGACACCTGAGATACAAGCCAATCTTGTCGCTTTTCTGCGCGCGGGCGGTTTCCCTGAAGTGGCCGCCGAAGCGTCCGGCATCACAGCGGCACAGTTTTCCCGTTGGATGCAACGCGGCAGTCAGCCCGGAGCGCCGCGCCGTCTGCGCGAGTTTGTCACGGCCGTCATGCAAGCCGTAGCGCAGGCGCGTCTCGGGGCCGAGGTTGCGATGCACGAAAACAAGCCGTTGGAGTGGCTGAAGTTTGGTCCGGGCCGAATCGACTGGGGAGCAAAGGCCAAGCCACATGAGCAAGCGCCGGGCCTGGAGCATCCGGTATTTCGGACGCTGTTGGTAGGACTGCTGGCGGCGTTGGAGCCGTACCCCGAGGCTCGTCAGGCGGCGGCAGAGATTTTGGACGCGAGTTGCTCATGAGCAAACACGGGGGCAAGCCTGGGGGAGTTTGTCTTTGTCGCGTGCGCCAGTGGTTGACACGAAAAACGGGGCTTGAAATCCGCCCTAAATACTGTACAATTGATCATATTAAAGGGACGCCCATGAACACTCTCTGTGAACATTGCGAACAACCCGACAAACGCGATCAACTGGGCTTGTGCCCACGCTGCGCTGCCGTCGAGGGCATCCGCGTCCTGTACATCCGGCGGCGCGGCTGGACGCCCGAACTTGAAGCACGCATTCGCAAACTGACTCGTCGTGCTCAACTTCGTCTTCCGTTATTCGATTCCGAGGAGAAAGCATCATGAAAACCTTCCGCAGTCACGCTCCTGAAACCATCGAGGCTGTTGCCCTCTTGAACGCCATTCCCTGTTCGCGTCGTCCACGGGCGAGCGGTCCCGATGTCTCGGGAATGGCTCGCTGTCCGTGCTGTGGCTTCGAGGTCATCGTTCGCATGGGGCGCAATCGTCCCGTCTTGTGGTGTCGTTGTATCGCGCGGAGTCCTCGCCCTGCGGCCTGACGAATAACAGATGGCCGACACGCCTTGTCTATAGCCTTTTGTCTACAGTTGTAATAGGGTTAGAGTACCATTCTTTTTCTCTGAGTCATGTGAGCAAAGAATACTGACCGAAGAATCGGCGACCGGAGGGTTCGGATGGAGATTCACATCAGAAATTTGGTCAAACATTACACTAACACACGCGCGGTGAACGACATCTCGTTTTCCTTTGGCTCTGGGCAGATTTTCGGATTTATTGGCCCCAATGGAGCAGGGAAATCGACCACCATGCGCATCATGGCGACACTCGACGAACCGACTACGGGCGACGTGTTGATTGATGGCGTGTCCGTCGTCGAATATCCCGAAATATCGCGAAAAAAAATTGGTTATGTACCGGACTCACTGCCGGAACATAGCGATATAAGCGTGCATGAGTATCTCGATTTCTTTGCTCGTGCGTATGGTCTGAAGGGCGACAAACGCCGCCGCGTGGTGCAGGAGATTGAAGAGTTCACGAACCTGATGGGGATCCGCGAGAAGCACATCAACGCGCTGTCCAAAGGCATGAAGAACCGCGTGAGCGTCGCTCGCGCTCTGGTTCACGATCCGCCGGTCTTGATTATGGACGAGCCGGCGAGCGGGCTGGACCCGCGTGCCCGCATCGAGTTGCGCGAACTGTTGAAGGCCCTGGCCGGCCAGGGCAAAGCCATCCTCATCAGTTCGCACATTCTCACGGAATTAAGCGAAATTTGTAGCGGCGCGGTGTTCATCGAGCGCGGCAAGCTCTTGCGCGCCGGGACGCTCGATAAGTTGTTAGCTGATAATGAGCCATATCGAACGCTGGTGATTCGACCAATCAGCGGGGTAGCGGCGTTGTATAAACATTTGTTATTGCAGCCCAACGTGAAGGGCGCGCGGTTAGTAGAAGATCACGTCGAGGTGAATCTGGAGGGCAACGACCAGCATAGTGCCGATCTCCTAATTGCGTTAGTGAAGGATGGTTTTCGGATTATCGAATTCCATTCGCAGAAAGCCAATCTCGAAAAGATATTTATGACCGTAACGCGAGGAGAGGTGCAATGACGCTAACAACTTTTATCGACCGTCTGGATGACTGGATCAATCCGATTGCCGTCAAGGAATTGCGTCAGGTTGTCAAGAGTAGGCTTGTGACCGTAATTTTAATGGTTTTTTTGTTTCTGATGTTATTTGTAATGGGAATAAACCTTCTCTTTACACAATCGAGTGTAGGTGACCCGAGAGGAATGGCAGGTGGGCGAAGTGTATTTATCGCCTTTCAGACAATTTTACTACCAACGCTGATGCTTGTGATTCCCATCTATGCAGCAGCACGGATGAGCAGCGAACGAAGCGAAACGAATGTTGATCTATTGTTTATCAGTGCTCTCAGTCCTTCGTCGATTATCCTTGGTAAATTCGTGGCGGCCCTGATGATTGCCATACTGATCTTCAGTATTTTTGCTCCTTTTATGTTGTTTACGTATTTATTGCGCGGTGTCGATTTATCGATGATTATCTATGTTCTCATTGTCGATATTATGGCCATGCTCGGGGCAACGATTTTCGCCTTGTTTCTGGGTAGCATTTCGTGCGGACGAGGTTTGAAAATATTCGTGAATTTGGTAGGTTTTTATGGCGTGTTCAACATTTGGATCGTCTTAATGACCTATACTAATATGGTAATTAGTGGGGAATTCTTTGGTAGCGATGAATGGTCGTTTCTGGTTCTGGGAACCGTGTGGGCATTGTTGGAGTGTTTCTTGCTGTATTCCTATGCGATTGCGCTGATCAGTTCACCATCTAGCAATCGCATGTTACCCGTCCGACTGGCACAGCTATCATTCTGGTTTATGTCTATTTTGGTTTTGTTCGTTTATATCTTACTTAGTCCTGTTTTAGGATTTAGTCAGGTTAGATTAGTAATCGGATTTTGGTTTGGTATCAATATGTTTCATCTTAGCATTTATTATGTCATTGCCACTTGTGAACGTACCGAGTGTGGGCCTCGTATTGCTCGTACGATTCCTAAAAATCAATTATGGCGTACCCTTGGTTTTTTGTTGTACACAGGATCAGCGGGCGGTGTGTTGTTCACTTTGATTTTTATGGTCTTGACATTGTTTATCGTATTCTTGTTGCAATATGAAATGTTCGGATTACCTATTAAAGATTTGATCGATTTTATCGCTATATGGTCTATCATCGCAGTTTACACGATTTGCTATTGTCAGTCGGCAGCTTTGATCCGTTATTATTTCTTGAAGAATCAGATCAACCCTGCTTACACCTGGGTGTTGGGATTAGTCTTACTGGCAATCGGTATCTTTGTTCCATCCGTATTTGCTATTATTTTTAACATTTCCACAAACTATGAATTTAGTATGTGGATGATTCCCAATCCATTCATCGCAGTGATAACGATTCCAAAATATGGTTTCGATCATATTATTTGGTATTTGATGTTGCTATTTCTTGTTATCTGGTTGGCATTGTTAGCTTTGGCGAGTATTCCTTGGCTACGTGTGCAGATAAAACAATTTGTTCCTTTCACCAAAAAGCCGATACTTGTGCCGCAATGGATGGACGCTTTGCCGGTAGAGGATGCGGACCCGACCTCGATCAAACCGGAGGGCACATGAACCAGGGCGCCCGGACCTATCTGAACCAGGGCGAGCAGGCCGCGGAGCGTTACGCGCTGGGTACGCCTCGTCTCGCTCCGGCGGGTCTGGCGGGTGCGACGCTCTCGCAGCGGGCAGGCTCGTCGTTGGAATTCAAAGACCATCGCGCCTACGAGCCGGGAGACGACTTACGCCATATCGACTGGTCGGCGTTCGCCCGTTCCGATCAACTGACCGTCAAACTCTATCGCGAGGAGGTGACGCCTCATCTCGATGTGGTGATCGACACATCGCGCTCGATGAACCTGGAAGGCACCCCCAAAGCCGACGCTACCATTGCCCTGGCTGCTTTCTTCGCGTCCGCGGCTCTGCGGAGCGGCTACACTCAGACGCCGTGGCTGTTGGGCGAACGCTGCGAACCGCTGCCCGGCGGGAACCGTCCACCGTCCCAGTGGGAAGGCTTGTCGTTTGAGCATCGCGGCGAGATCGCCACCCGTCTGCCCACGTGGCGAGCACGCAGCACGCGAGTCTTGATCAGTGATCTGTTCTGGCTTGGTGAGCCGTTGCGGCTGGTGCGACCATTCGCGGACCGGTCAGCGACGGGGATTGTCGTTCAGTTGTTGGCCCGAGAGGACGCCGAGCCACCCGAAGGGCAGAGTGTTCGACTCGTGGATAGCGAGACGGACGAAGTCAAAGAACTTCACGTCGATGCGGCGACGGCCCGGCGTTATCGCGAAGCCTTGGCCCGCCATCAACAACATTGGCACGAGGCGTGTCGTCAGGTGGGCGCGGTCTTCGTCACCCTGATCGCCGAAGAGTTATTGACGCACTGGAACTTGGACGCCCTCGTGATGGCCGAGGTGTTGCAAGTGCGCTGACGAGGGCGGACGAGAACGATGTTACCGCTATTTCTTTATCCTCTGGCGTTCGTTGGTCTGATCGCGATTCCCGCGTTGGTCGCCATCTATTATTTTCGCAATCGTTTCAAACGCCGATCCGTATCCAGTCTGATGCTTTGGCGCGATGCGCGCGAAGCTCGCGAAGGGGGCGTTCGGCTTCGCACCTTACAAACGCCGTTGCTTTTTCTCCTTGAATTGCTTGCACTGTTGGCCTTGATCTTTGCCGCTTCGGAACCAATGGTTCGTGTGAGTGCGACCGCTCGCCCGGTGGTAGTTGTGCTGGACGACAGCTTTTCCATGTTGGCCGGTGGCGACGATTCGCCGCGCCGTCGAGCCGAGGCCGCTCTCCGTAAAGAATTTACCACTCGTCCACCTTTTTCGCTCCGTTTCGTCCTCGCTGGTGAACGTCCTCAGGTACTCGGGGACGGCGCACGCTATCTCTCCGATGCCTATGGTCAACTCGACGGCTGGCGTTGTACGTCACCTACGGCACGGCTTGAACCTGCTCTCGCTTTGGCCGGGGAGATCGGCGGCGAACTTGCTTTGTTGATGGTTGTCACCGATCGAGCACCCGCCAAGGACGCCATCCCAGACAAAGGTCGCGTCCGTTGGTGGGCTTTTGGAACCGCGCGTGGGAATGTGGCCATCACGTCGGCGGCTCGTTCGGCGCGCGATGGTTTCGACCGTTGTCTCATCGAGGTCGCAAATCTTTCCGATACCGAAGAATCTCGCACGCTCCGCATGACTGACCTGCAATCCGGCGCATCGCTCGACCTTCTTTCCCTTGCGATGCGGCCCAAAGAAATACGCCGTCTCACGATGCAACTGCCGGAAGGCACTGGCCCAATGCGAGCCGCGCTCGATGCGGATGGGCTGAGTGTGGACGATGCAGTCACGTTGTTGCCCAACTTCCAACGTCAGGTGCGCGTGCAAATGCAGGTGCAGAACGACCGGCTACGCGATCTACTCCAGCGTGGCTTGAAAGCCAGTCGCGCGGCTCAGGTCGTTACCGAACAGCCCGAACTGCTGGTCAGCGACGCTGTCGGCGAGCTTTCTGCGTCGGATCAAGTTTGGGTAGCCCAGTTCAGCAGTGAACCCAAGAGCGAGCCGATCGCGTTTTCCGGCCCGTTTGTCATGGATCGCACCAGCCCGCTGACCGATGGTTTGTCTCTGCGCGGCATCATCTGGAGCACGTGTAAGAACGACGAGATCGACGGTGCTCCAATCATCATGGCCGGGAATACGGTATTGGTGTCCGATCAAGAGCGAGTCGGGACATCCGGCGCGGTGCGGCATCATCTGCGTTTGCGGTTTCGGCCTGACGTGTCCACGGTGCAACAGACACCCGATTGGCCAATCTTTTTGGCGAACTTGATCGCGTGGCGTTCGACGGCACTGCCCGGACCGGAGCGGGTCAATGTCCGACTTGGCGAACAAGTGGTGATCAATCTGCCCACTTATCGTGATAATGTCCGTCTTGTTTCGCCCGGTCGTCCGTCTCGTTCTGTGCCCGTCAAGGGGCGTGTCGTCGCGTTTCCGGCTAATGAATCAGGAATATGGACAGTGACGAGCGAAGAGACAACTTGGTCGGTTTCAGTCAATCCCTTAAGTGCTGACGAATCGGACCTACGCGACACGACGAGTGGGCAGTGGGGCGATTGGCTCGACGAAGCGACCCTGCGCCAGGAGTATCGTGGTCTGATGTGGTTATTGATTGTGTTATTGTTGGGGTTGAGCGGTTTTCATTTGTTCCTGACGACGCGCGACAGCGCGCCGGGGAGGTCCGCATGATGACGCTAACCGCGCCGTTCTGGCTGTTGTTGATCCTCCCGCTGGGGATGGTCTTGTGGCTTTGGCGTCCCGCATCGTGGATACTGTTGATACTACGGATTGTCTCCTTTGTGTGTGCGTTGTTGGCCCTGGCAGGCTTGAGTCTGCGGCTGCCGTCACGGGCGGGCACGGTCGTTGTCGTGTGCGACCGCAGCGCGTCGATGCCTCCCGGTAGTGACGATTGGTTACGGCAGGCGATCAACCTCGTTCGCGATCAGATGACCGGCGACGACGAAATACGCGTCATTGGCTTTGGGCAGGATGTCGCCATCGAAACGCTCGAACGCGGTACACCGTTTGCCGGTTTCATCAATCCGGTCAACGCTGACGCTTCCAGTCTGGGCGAAGCCATCGAAACTGCACTGGGCTTGATTCCTTCTGGCACGCCGGGCCGTATCGTTGTTTTGTCCGACGGCAAATGGACGGGAAAAGATCCGACGACGTTGGTCGCGTCCGCTTTGTCTCGGAATGTTGCCGTTGACTTTCGAGCGGTCGAACGGCCCAGCGCCGGTGATTTGGCCATCGCGCGAGTAGATGCGCCGAGTCTCGTCGCGATGGGTGAATCGTTTCTCGTAACGGCCTGGGTGCAGGCTCCAGAGAAAGCGACGATCAACTATGTTTTCCGTCGCGGTGATGAAGTGTTGGCCCGCGGCCGTCGCGAGGTGGTGTCGGGGCTGAACCGGTTTACGTTTCGCGATCGTGCGATGTTGGCCGGCAATCAGGCGTACACATTTCAAGTGGATAGCGACGAGCCCGACCCCGTACCAGAGAACAATCTTGCGAAAATGTTGGTTGGTGTAACCGGACCCAAACCACTATTACACTTAGCCCCTAGTCTAAACTCAGGTCTAAATCGTCTTTTGCGTGCCGGGGGGCTGGACGTGCGGCAGGTCGAGCCGGGAAGTATGCGTTGGACATTGGAAGACCTATCGCGCTATAGCGGGTTGATTATTGAAAATGTTTCTGCAGAAGCGATCAGTGATGTCGGAATGCGTACTGTGGCGGCGTGGGTCAAGGAAACCGGTGCCGGGTTGATGATGACCGGCGGTTCGCGAAGCTATGGTCCGGGCGGATATTACAAGTCACCGTTGGAAAGTATCATGCCCGTCACAATGGAACTACGCAACGAACATCGCAAATTATCGTTGGCAATCGTGGTGGCGATGGACCGCTCCGGATCGATGGCTGTCCCCGTCGCGGGAGGTCGGGTGAAGATGGACCTGGCGAACCTGGGAGCGGCGGAAGTGTTGGATCTACTCGGTCCAAATGACGAGTTTGGTTGTTTGGCTATTGATGAGGCTCCGCACGTCATCGCGCCTTTATCTCGCGTTGACAACACCAAAGCCAAGGTTAGAAAAGATATTCTTCGAGTACGGTCGATGGGTGGCGGTATCTATGTTTATGAAGCGCTCAAAGCATCGGCAGATATGTTGCTGAAGACCAAATCCGGAACCAAACATATTTTGTTATTCAGTGATGCAGCCGACAGCGAACAGCCGGGCGATTATAAGAATTTATTGGCTAATTGTGAGAAAGCCGGTATCACGGTGAGTGTGATCGGGTTAGGCACCGACCGCGATGTGGATGCCGAATTATTGAAAGATATTGCCAAACGGGGAAAAGGGCGGATTTTCTTTACCAACAAGCCGGAAGAGTTACCGCGTCTGTTTGCCCAAGATACGTTTGTTGTGGCACGAAACACTTTCATCGACGAAAAAACCGGTGTACGTCATTTGCCGGGCCTACGGACGCTGACGGACCAAGAGTTCGACACGCCCGCCGGGTTGAGCGTTGGCGGCTACAACCTTTGCTACCTGCGGCCCGAGGCAACGATGGGTGGCGTGACGTTGGACGAATACAACGCACCGCTGGCGGCGTCATGGCGTGCGGGAGTTGGTCGCGTGGTGTGCTACACGGGCGAAGCGGACGGTAAATATCTTGGTGAGTTCGGCAAGTGGGAGCGAGTCGGCGAGTATTTCACAAGTCTAGCCCGTTGGACGGCGGGGCCGGCTAACCCCCTGCGTGATGGCATGATGCTAACGCAGGAAGTCCGCGACGGGTTGGCTCGGCTACAGTTGCATCTCGACCCGGAACGTCAGCGTGGCGATGCGTTCTCTAGGTTGCCGACGGTCCGCGTGCTTCGCAGCGACGGCGGGCAAGTACCGCGAGCAGAGGCGGGCACGATGCGTTGGACGGGTGCGGACCTGCTAACAATGGAAGTCCCACTTGGCGCGGGCGAGACGGTGATCAGCACCGTGGAAATCGAAGGCGAACGGCCCGTGAGTCTGTCCCCGGTCTGTTTGCCGTACTCACCGGAGTTCAAGCCGACGGGACGCGAGAGCGGTTTGCCGACGCTGGAGCGGATCGCCCGTGCAACGGGCGGCGTCGAGCGCATCGGGTTGGCGGACGTCTGGCGCGACGTACCGCGACAAGAACAAATGCTACCGATGGCACGCTGGTTGTTGTTGTTGGCGATCGTACCCTGGTTGTTGGAAGTATTAGATCGACGAACCAGCCTGTTATCAAACTTATTGCGACGCCGTGCGACGATGTCTATCCCGGAGGCGAAAGACAAGTCCGCACCACGCGAACGTCCGGCGATAGCTGTGCCGATACCGAAGACGCCCGAGATAAAACCCTTTGTCGCAGAAAAGAAGAAGGAAGACCCAAAGCCCACCACAGAGACGGAAAGCATATCGGAGGCGCTGCGGAAGGCTCGGGCACGGCTCAAGGGACGGATAGAGTAAGATTGTTGAATATGCATAATTGACGAGGTAATTGGTTTTGTTTGATATTGGTATAATGATCAATAATTTCAGGATCATCTGCCGTGAATATCGCTGACTTGTTACGCCGTTCGGCCGAGCATCGGCCCACTCATCCGGCGTTGATTTTTGAGGGGCGAACGTGGTCGTACGCCGAACTCGACCGAGTTACCGACCGTTTTGCTTCGTACTTGCGTAACGCTGGGGTTATGGCTGGCCAGGTGATCGGGGTGTTGTTGGAAAGTGGGCCGGAACTGGTCATTGCCACACTCGGCGCGTTCAAGGCAGGGGTTGTGCCCAACGTCGTCAACGCTATGCTCCGCCCCGAAGAGGTGCGGACGGTGATTACCGATTCGCAGGCAGTATTGTTGATCACCGACACCGACCGTTGGGCGAGTCTGGTAGCGGTGCGAGACGGGCTGGGGGTTCGCCATATCCTTCTCGCCGGTCCACCATTTCAGGACGCATTAGAGGCGTCGGCCGATCGTTTTGATTCACTCGATCTACCACCTTCTACCGTTGCTTGTTTGTTGTATACTTCGGGTACGACCGGTCGGCCCAAAGGAGTTATGCTCACCCATCTCAACATTATCGATAATGCTGTTCAGTTTGCTCGCGTCCATTATGGTTCTAATGATCGGTTGTTGGTTGCGGCTCCGCTTTTTCACTGTTGGGGATTGATCAACGGCGTTCTCGCGATGTTCTCGGTCGCTGCGACCGCTATCGTTTTGCGTCGATTTAAGGCTGAACCTGTGTTGGAGCTAATGGAAAACATTCGGCCAACACAATTTCTCGGTGTTCCGGCAATGGTCAATCATTTGACACATGCTCCATCACGATCTGGACGCGATTTACAGAGTTTGCGTGTCGTACATTCTGCGGCGGCTCCGATGCCTGCAGAACTCATCGACGCCTTGCAACGCGATTGGAAAGTTGGCTATGCGGAGTCCTACGGATTGACCGAAGTCAGTCCTGTGATAACCACTACTACGCCCGCTGAAATGCGGCCCGGCTCGTGCGGTCGCGCAATGGGTGACACTGTGTTGAAAGTTGTTGGATCTGAAGGTCAAACATTATCCGTCGGTGAGATCGGCGAATTGTGGGCTAGTGGTACGGCTGTCTCGGCGGGTTATTTCAATCGCCCCGACGCGACAGCGGAGGTGTTCGTAGCCGGTGGTTGGTTTCGTACAGGCGACATTGTTCGCATGGATATCGACGGTTATGTTTACTTGGTCGATCGTGCGAAAGATATGATCAATGTCGGCGGTGAAAAAGTATATCCACGCGATGTGGAAGAAGTCTTGTTTCGCCATCCGGCCGTTGCTGACGCCGTCGTTCTTGGGGCGCCCGATCCGATTCTCGGCGAAATACCTCGCGCGGTAGTTGTCTTGAAACAGGGCGCGACGGCAACGGCCGACGAACTCATTGCGCTTATGCGGCCGTTGTTGGCGACGTTCAAGGTTCCGCGTGCTATTGAGTTCGTCGAAGCGATTCCTCGCAGCCCTTCCGGAAAGGCATTGCGGCGGTTGTTGCGGTGAGTATTAGGAATCAATGTTTGACGGTTTCGCATGATCCCATAACGGGCAGCCCAATCACGATGAAGACGTTTGAGAAGGCGTCTTGCTGCGCCACAACCATGCGCCTAAATCGTCCCAAATGGTGTAACACACGGGCGTCAGCAACAACGTCAACAACAACGACAATGTTTGTCCACCCAAAATCACTTTTGCCATCCCGGCCCGAGCCGCCGCTCCGGGCCCTTGCCCCAGAGACATCGGCACCATGGCTGCCACCAGCATTACTGTGGTCATCAGGATAGGCCGTAATCGTGTCCGATTTGCTTCCAGTACGGCCTGATGGGTGGGTAATCCCTGAGCCTTGAGTGTGTTCGTGTAGTCAACCTGTAAAATACCGTTTTTCTTTACAATACCAAATAACATGAACAGACCAAACATCCCGTAGATTTCCAAATTGGTACGCAACAAGAGCAACGATAATATCGCGAAGGGGATAGTCAACGGCAATGCGATCATAATCGTAAATGGATGCACAAAGCTCTCGAACTGTGCCGCTAGGATTAAATACATGAACACGCCCGACAATAAGAACGCCAACAAGAAACCATTGTTTGTTTCCGAGAGAGTCTTCGCTTGTCCGACGAATTCGTATTGATAGTCGGTGGGCAAAGACAGGGAATCGACGTGGGCACTCAACGCGGCCACCGCTTCGCCGACCGATTTATCCCTTAAATTGGCCGAAATCACCACTTGACGTTGACGGCTAAAGCGTTCGATGGTGTTCGGGCCTTGTGCGGTTTCCAGACGGGCCACGCTGGCTATGTGGACGGCACCGACACCGGGCTTGTTTGAGGGTACTGTTAGGCGCGCGATTGTATCCATGTCCGTGCGGGCGAATGGCTCGGCTCGCAACCATACGTCGTATTGTTCGTCGAATTCCTTATACTTGCTGACCGGTTCACCACCTACCAATACATTGGCCGTGCTGGCTAACACACCGATGCTCACTCCCAGTTCACTGGCTCGCTCGCGATCTGGTCGTACTCGCAACTCCGGCTTACGCAGTGACAGGCTCGTATCGACATCCACAAAATAGCCTTGTTGTTTCATCCATCCGGCGATGTTGTCGGAGTATAATTGTAGCTTTTCCATGTCGGGGCCGCGTAGATTGAGATCGATCAGCACTTGACGGAAACCGGTAGCCTGGAAGGCAGCCACGTCTTGAACGCTGGAGCGAATATCGGGGTAGTCGGCCATGATTTTCCGGGCGTCGTCTTGAATGTCAAACTGCGTGAATTTTCTCTTACCCAGAGGCAACAGACGGGCATAGAGCGTCGCCTGCGTCACGTCGCCTTGTCCGCGCGTCACTCGCCCTGTGGTGTCCCCTACGACTATAAAAGTATGGGTCACTCCACGCAATGCTTGCACTCGTTTTTCGATTTCTCGGCTCACCTCATCGGCCTTGCGTAGTGACGTGCCTTCCGGTAGGCGCATGGCGATTTCAAATTCGCTTTGATCGTCGCGCGGGATGAAGTCTTTGCCCACCATACTGAACAGTACCGGCGTACTCAAAAACGTCAACACACTAATTAGCACAATTACCCAACGCCGTTTCAGCGACCAGGCTAGGGTCCACACATAAGCTCCTTCGATGGCCCACCACAACCAGCCTTCTTTGCTTTTGCCATTTTCCGGCAGCAAAAAACGCGAGCATAACATCGGCGTGAGGGTAAACGAAATCGCCATACTCATCAGAATCGAAAAACCAACAATAAACCCAAAACAAGAAAAGAACCGTCCGACACGGCCTTCCATGAATGCGATAGGCACGAAGATGACGAGCAGCGATAGCGTTGTCGCGATCACCGCTAGCGATATTTCGCTGGTTGCCGTCGCTGCCGCTTCCCAGGCGGTACGTCCATATTCTTCCATGTGGCGGAAAATATTTTCGTGGACAACAACGGCATCGTCGATGACGATACCGACAGCCAGGATGAGTCCGAGCATACTGATATTGTTGAGTGTGAATCCCATCACTTGCATGAAATAAAACGTACCGATAATCGAAGTTGGGATGGCTAATGTAGCAATAATGGTCGTGCGCCAGTCATTGATGAACAATAAGATGGTTAAACTGACCAATACTGCGGCCAATAATAAGTGGGTGCGAACTTCGTCGATGGAACCGCGAATGAATCGTGATTGATCGCGGATGGTTTCCGTCTCGACATCAGAAGGCAACACTTGCCGCAACTGTGCGAGTCGTCGTTTCACACGATCGACTACTTGGACGGTGTTGGTACCGCTTTGCTTTTGCACGATAAGTGAAACAGCGTTTTCGCCATCCCCGCCGGTTACGGCCGACCACAATCGGCTGAGGCCGCGCGGCTCTTCGCTGGAATCTTCGACGCGCCCCACGTCGCGAATGCGAATCGGTTGGCTGTTACGGTTAGCAACAATAAGATCCTCGAAGTCTTGGGGGCGTTGGACACGGCCCAGGGTGCGCAAGACGAGTTCGCCGCGTCCTTGATCGACGCGACCACCTGGGAGTTCCTGGTTATCTCGGGCCAAGGCTTGGCGAACATCCTCGATGCTGAGGTTTTCGTATTTTTGAATACGGTCGGGATCTACCCAAACATTTATGGCCCGTTGTCGTCCACCAACGAGGATGATGGCCCCAACGCCGGGAATGGTTTCGAGATCTTCTTTGATGCGTTTGCGAGTAATTTCGGTCAGTTCGCGGAGAGTGCGTCGGCCCGAGACGGCGATGGTCATAATGGGAGCGGCGTCAATATCAAAACGGTCGATGATAGGCGGATCGACACCCTGGGGCAGTTGGCTGAGGATGGTGCGTATTTTTGCGTCCACTTCCTGAGCAGCGACGGCTCCATTTTTTTCCAGAACAAATTGCAGAACAACTTGGCTATAACCTTCGCGTGTGGTACTGCTAAGTTCGTCGATACCGGAGATGGTGTTGACGATTTCTTCAATCGGTTTGGTGATGCCCGATTCCATCTCCTCAACGCTGGCACCGCGGAGAGTCGTGGTTACTGAGACAATTGGTAGATCAACATTTGGAAACAAATCCACGCCGAGCCGCGTGTAAGCGGCAGTGCCGAGGACGATGGGAGCGAGGACGAGGACGACGGTAAAAACGGGTCGTCGGATACAGATGTCCCAGATGGTCATGAAGGTGGTCCTATTGGAATTTTATTTTTGTTGGTGCGATAGATTTGTTGGTGGGTCGCGATCTTCTATCATTACCGCACTCGTACCGCTGTCCCGTTCGCCAGGGTCGAATGGCCCGTCACGACCACTTCGTCGTTCGCCTTTAGTGCGCCGCTTACTTCGACCCAGCGTTCTGCTCCCGGCAGCGATTCGCCAACCTTCACGGGGACTGCTCGCGCTTTGCCCTCCTCGATTACAAACACTTTCACCTCACCGGCGAACCGCACCACCGCCTCTTCTGGGACGCATACTGCTTGTTCCGCTCGCCGTGTCAATATGCTCGCCTTGGCAAAATTACCCGGACGCAACTGATGCTCCGCGTTGTCCACCAATACCTCGGCCGTGAACGACCGACTCATGCGGTCGATGGTCGGGTTCACTCGTGTCACCTGTCCGCCGAACTCCTGGCCTGGATACGCTTCGACCCGTAAGCCGACCGCCTGACCGCGCGTCACTTCGCTGCTGTGCCGTTCTGGGATGGTGACTACGAATTTCAAAGGATTGTCGATCACCAGTCGGAACAATGGCGGACCGTTGGGCCGAACCATTTCGCCTTCGGCAACCTTGCGGGCCGCAACAACGTAACGCAACGCGCCCGACGTAGAACCAGGCGGCAAGCGGTCGCGGCTGACGGGTGGGGCGGAGAGCAGGGCATCGGCCCGTTTTTGCAGGGCCGTGTCGAGCATCGCTTTCTTGTAACGAGCGGATGCCAGGGTGGCCAGGGCGTCGAGTTCGGCCTGTCGGCGGTTGGACTGAGCAACGCGGTATTCGGTTTGCGTTTTTTCCAGGTCTTCGACGCCGATTCCTCGTCCGCCACCGAGTCGGCGAGCGCGTTCCATGATGGTGCGTGCATTTTCTTCGACGTCTCGCGCTCGGACGACCATGGCCACGCGGTTGATGTCGAATTTCTCGTTAAGGTTCTCCAGACCCAGACGGGCCAATTCGAGTTCCATGCTGCGTTCGGCTTCGGCAGCGGCTAGACGAAAATCAATATCGTCGATCAACA
Organism: Planctomycetia bacterium; assembly: GCA_009918525.1. Taxonomy (GTDB): domain Bacteria; phylum Planctomycetota; class Planctomycetia; order Gemmatales; family Gemmataceae; genus RGDT01. The sequence continues at coordinate 822 of RGDT01000045.1, read as the reverse complement.
GCAAAGGCTCGCCGGGACTGACAGCGTCCCCGATATCGTGATAGAGATTGGTTACACGTCCTTCGACCTTGGGATTGATTGAAACTTCTTCGAAGCCTTCCAGCGTGCCGACGACGTTGACACGCCGTTCAACGGGACGCAGGGAAGCCCGAGTGGTGGTCACTGGGATTTCGACGACGGATTTGGCCTCGGTTGTCTCGTTTGTGCTGTGATGACCAACGCCCAGGTGTGGCACCACCACCAGCCCAACAATGGCGGCTAATCCCAGGATGACAATTCCGGCGACCATGAAGCGGTCGAGGGCATGGCTACGGGTCATGGCAAAGTCTCCGTGCGTGCGCGGCGTTCGTGGTCGCTGAGGATACCGTTAAAAGCAATGTCAATAGCGTCGCGGGCTTGTTCTTCGGGGGGGCGATGTCGGCCGGAGAAATGGTTGGCCATCATGGCGCCGTAGAGGAGATCGCAGAGGACGTCCTCAATGCGTTGCACGGGGATGTCACGAAGTCGGCGAGTGTGAATGAGATCGCGGAGGAGATTGCGCCAGACTTCGATACCGGCTTCGCGGTGTCGGAAATAGGCGGGCGCGTGACGGTCGCGGAATTCGGCCCGTTCGATGACCCAGAGTTCGACCTGTTCGGGGTGATCCTTGAAATAGTTCATGTACGCGACGATGGCGGCTTCGATGCGGGCGAGAGGATCGGAAACGGAGTCGGCGATCGTGTGGATGTAATCCTTCATGCGAAGGACGCCTTGATCGACGGCAGCGAGGAATAGTTCTTCCTTGCCGTTAGGGAAATAGAGGTAGATGGTACCTTTGGCAAT
>RGDT01000440.1 GCA_009918525.1 Planctomycetia bacterium | reverse complement strand
CGATTTTATGCAGAAGCGCGGAATATTTACGGGCGAGGGTGGCGTTATCGGACTCGCAGCGATTGCGTCCGGCGTCGATGTCGACTTTGAGTCGCTCGCTAAATTGGCGTGCCTCGTTGAACATGAAGGCGGCGGCGCTAAGGTAGCTTGGCCATCAAAACTCAATGTGCGCCCTGGCCGATAGGATCCAGAGTCGAGCAACATTCCAAAGCTGGCGGCGGCGATCGCATGGTGCCAAATGTTTGCTACAGAAACCGAAGATGCTCTTTCGGATTTAAGACGTCATCACCGCTGGACCGTAATTAACATCCGACACATAAAATGTGCCCCTACTTGCACACCGCAGCAGACGTTGATCAATCCATCTAACAACACGCGGCTTTAATGCCAAAGATGAGGACCCAAACCCGAGATGATATAATGGTGTTCGTGGTTAGCCTGCGGACCGCAATACGAAGGCGCCGCCTCGTCAGCGAAATGCTCAAGGGCATGGGCATGCGCTTCACGTTCATCGACGCGATTGATGGTGACGATGCGTCGGCAGTAGGCGCCGACTTCGCCTGCAGAGAGACTACCGCCGACAGAAACTACATCCATCGCAGCAAGCCTATCACTGCGCGCGAACTAGCATGTTCGCTGTCCCATATCCGAGCGATTAAGGCCGCCTCAGCAGTAGCATCGCAAAGAGCTTTGATCGTTGAGGACGATGTCGATTTTCTCTGCCGAGACCCCATGGTCCTTGCAAGGCTTGCCCAAGTTGCGCCGTCTGATGCCGCCTACCTGCAGCTTCAAGTCGCGTCTTCGGCCACGATCGAAGCGCTCCACGCACGCTATTTGTCGTCAGGAGCGTTGTACGAGCGCAAGAAGAGAAGCCCGCCATACGCGTTCACAGACCCCGCGTTGAGCGCGTTTACGTGCCATGGCACTGCGGCCTATATCGTCACTCTAGCGGGAATGAAGAACCTCCTTGGCAGAGTCCTTCCGGACGACCGGTTCTTATTCCCCTGCAAGGCAGCGGAGGTATCTTCCAATAAGGCCTTGGTTTCAGACAAACTCGTCTATTGGGCCGCTACCAATGAACACTGCCACGGCTACGCCATCCGAGCGCCTGTCGCCACAACAAGCGCTGTGGATTCCTACCTTCACAAGGACCATGTGACGAATCATAGGCGGGCGAGAGAGGCGGCTATCAGCATATTCGGTGAATGTTTGGCCGCTTCGAGTAGCGCTGACTTACGGCCTTAATTCTCCAACCCGCAGCGATACCATTTGTAGCGCTGCAAAAGTAATGGCAAAGCCGAACGGTTTGCCGCCCTTTCTGCCGCCCCCTAATCCGCGCAAAGACATATAAGCGCACTAGATTAAGCCAGTATGGTGACGGTCAGCCCTGCTGCTAGACAAACGGCAAGAATCGTCAAAAGTGCCAGGCGTTGCGGAGAATCCAAGAGCCACGATCGCCGCCACGCGACCTTTCCGGAGACGGGACACAATTCGTGAGGACTTTAGCTTTCTTCCGTGATTGCCAAGGATTTACCGGAGGCCATCTCAAAGTGTGGGACTATTTCCGCCACACGCAGCAGTCGCAGTATTTCACGCCGACGATATATTTCACCGAGGCCTCGCGCATGGACACCTCTAACCCTTGGGTGGCGATGGGAGCGAAAGCAGAACTGCACTGGGATCCACGCAAAGCGGACGCCCTTTTTCTTGGCGGCATGGATTGGCTTGCCGTTCCGGACGACTGCACCGTGCCGGTTATCAATCTCGTACAACATGTGAGGCACGGGGATGCAACTGACCCCCGATACGCATTCCTCTGCCGGCGGGCCATGCGCTTGTGCGTTAGCAAAGAGGTCGAGATTGCCATTTTGTCGACGGGCAAAGTCAACGG
>RGDT01000439.1 GCA_009918525.1 Planctomycetia bacterium | reverse complement strand
TTGAAGATGCAGAAGTAATCCTCATTGTCGGTATAGTTTCGTTACCGATAACAACCCTGGTAATGGTCCATTAAATTGCCAGAGTATATGAAATCTGACTAAGCATCGCCCATTAGTTTCACCAAGTCAACAATTCGCACCGCGATAGGATTCGAGTAGATAGACATTTCACTGACACGATTCGCGCAGCCGCGCGACTGCCGCGCAAACGACCCATTTTCCAGCAGCGCAAAATAGAAACCGGCCGACGCTCCCGCAAGCGTCGGCCGGTTGGTAAATCGCAGGCAATCGCCGACGATTAGAAGTTGATGGTGAAGGGCTGGAGGATGCTTCCGGTTTGACTGAACAAGCTGCCCGACGGGCTTCCTGAGATTGCCTTGCCCGTGATGAAACTCGAGGCACTGGTCAGCGCCAACGTGTGCGTTCCAGCGGTGCCAAACAGCAAGTCAACATAGAAGGTGGCATTTGCGAGGGTTAACGTCACCGTATCAGCCGTGTTGCCACCACGATAGGTCAACAGGCCAGCCGGAGAAGTGGTGAACGTGGTTGCGTTCGTACCGTTGCCCAAACGCACCGTGGCGGCACCGGCGATGCTGCCAGCGACGTTCAGGGTGTTGCCGCCGTTGCCGCCGGTGATAGCGAGGTTGCCGGAAATCGATGTGGTAGCCGTTTGGTCATAGGTGTTGGCACCGTCACCCAGCGAGAAGCTCGCCGTGCCGGAGACTGTCAAGCCAACTGCGCCACCCATGTCGATGTTATCGACGCCCGTGGTCCCCACATAGGTGAGGTTACGGCCGATGGTGCTGGCCGCGGTTTCGGTCAAAAGTAGGTCGTTCGCACCCGAACCGAAGTTCACGGTCATAGCGCCATTGACGGTCAAGGTGCCGGTGACTTCAAACTGATCGTTTGAGGCATAACCGTTAACTGTCAAGTTGCCGTTGACGGAAATGGTTCCGGCTGCGTTAACATCTAGTTGAACACCCGAAACCAGGGCTGACAGGGAAGCATTTCCGCCGACGCTAAGGGTGCTGGGAACACTCACATCGTTGATGCCGCTTGCGGAGAGCGAACCGCCTATGGTCAGCTTGCTCGTCAACGTGATATCGTTGGAACCACCGTCGCCGGTAATCGTCACGTTGCCGGAAACAACCATTGCCCCAGTGGTCACAATCGTGTCGTTACCCAGTCCGCCGAGGACGGTCAGGTTGCCGCCAATACCCGACGTGCCCTGGATATTGATCGTGTCGCCGCCGTTGCCACTGTTGATGTACACGTTGCCGGGGAAAGCAACCGCATTTGCCGTAAAATTAATCGTGTCGGCACCTGTTGTACCGGTAATGTAGATACCGGTAGCAACATTCGTAAAGGTGTAGGCCGGTGTGGAAACGTTGTCTACAACTGTAACCGTGCCGGTCGCCGTTGATGTGACTGTCAACGGACCCGATTGATTCTTAATAAACAAATTCCCGTTAACGACGCTGATGGTCGCCGGAACTGCTCGTTCTTCGAGCGATTCGACTAAACAAATGCGATTCGAGTGTTTTGGATTACGAGCTTCATTTTTTCGATGATCGCGACGCATAGAAGCTCGGCTAGTAAATAATGAAGCAAACCGGAAATTCATCTGATTCATATCAAGACTCCATGTTTTTGCCTTCAATCATTCGAAGACATATTAAGGGTGCTGTCAATCCACTAAAACCCGTTCAATCGCATGCTGTAAAGGTACTTAGAACAAATCTTTTCTCCTGAGTGACATGAATCTTTTAGATAGAAGAACTTTAAATACTACTTGGGGGAATACGATTTTAGTCAACCGTAAAAATGGGGACGCCCAGATTTTCACAACTGGGCATAGAAACCCTTCCGGTATTGTAAACTTTAGTGGCTCATACATATTTGAGGTTGAGCAGGGGCCA
>RGDT01000438.1 GCA_009918525.1 Planctomycetia bacterium | reverse complement strand
AAGCCTTTGAGAAAGGACCAGTTCTGCTTGAAGCTTCGCCACCAGGTATATCGACGTACATCAGGATGTAGTACGCGAAAGGCGTCTTGATAGCCGAGTGTGAGGACGGATTGGAACCAGCCACGTTCTTCAGGGGTGTTCATGCAGCCAGTGAGCCATTCTTTGGAGTTGGGATTGAAGGTGTCTTGGTCAGTAGGTGTGAGGTTGAGGTCTCCAAGAAGAACGACGTGGAGGTTTTGGGAAAGCAGGTCCTGCAATCGGGTTAGAAGAGCAGCGAGGAATCGAAGTTTGTAAATGAATTTTGCAGACCCGATTTTCTGGCCTTGGTAAACGTATACGGTGATATAGACAATCCCAGTGTCCATTCTAGCCTCGAGGTAGCGACAGTCGTCCATGTCGGGCAGGAGGGTGACGTCGATGTCGATTGGTTTCTTCTGGAGAAGAAGAGCGACGCCGTTGTGCATTTGTTGGCCGCTGACGTAGACGTAGTAGCCGAGTTGATGGAGTTCCGCAGGAAACTTGCTCTGAGTGCACTTGAGCTCTTGGAGGCCGAGACAGGTGGGACGTTGGTTGAGAATGAGATGGAGGAGATGGGGCAGACGTCGGCTGACGGAGTTGACATTCCACGTCAAAATAGTGTGGTTGTACTCGTCTGGGGGGGGGCGAACGAGTGTCCGAGCCGTATGGGTAAAGTGGATGACGGGACTGCTATCGAGGTCATCTGCCGCTGTGGTGTAGAGCGAGAGCGCGGAGCTCGCAATGTGCGCTATGTGCTCTTCGTCGTCAGAGTCGATGGTTCGTGGGGATGAAGAACGGCTATCGAGAGGCTGAATGTGACCAATGTCGTCATGAGGGGGAACAGTATGACTGAAAGGACGTTGGTTTGTTGAAGAGGATGACGATGTGGAACTGGTCGGAGCGCCAGAGGTTGAAGAGTTGGGGGTTGTGGAGGATGGGTTGGTGGGAGCGGAGAAAGGTTTGGAACCGCCAGGGTGTGGGCGCGTGCAATTGGAAGCGCCGCAATAGCATCCTTCGTCGCGTGCACTCAAAAGGTCCGGGTAAGATATAGTAATCTCGATTAGTCCACCAGGGGGGCATAGTACACAGCTGCGTTTGGACTGCAGTTGTGTTCGATGAAGCGGGTGATGTTGCCGTACTCTTGAGCGTCGATGCACATGTCGGAGAAGATGAGGGGCTTCTTGCCGTCTTGCTCCAGTTCGAAACGGGGAATGCGCATACAGTGAATGGAGTGGGTCTCGCCAGCGCGGATGTACTCTCCGCAATATTCAGCAATGAGCCGGCCTTTCGGGATTGACTGAGTGGAGCAGACGTAATAATGGTTGTTGGTGAGTAGGGGGACGCTGTTGTCGGGATACGCGCATAGGACGAGAGAGTCAATAAGAGTCTTGTGGTTGGTGAGGCGGCGATTGTAGCAACGGGACTGCAGAGTCGATGGAAGACTGCAGTTGAAACGGTTGCACTCCGTGTACAACGCAAAATTCTGGCAGACCCGGGCGTTGGTGGGATCTGCACGAGTACTTGAAATCCTACACATGTCTGTGCACGTTCATTTAGTAGGAGTGTTGTTGGTGTAGGCAAGAAGTGATTGATTTTTGTAAAGTAATGCAGAGGTATGATAGACATTCTTGGAAATACATACGTAGTTAGCAGGAAGTGGTACAACACGATGACCAGGGTAGGAGGGAGGATCGAGTAGAGTAGTGTTAGCGAGAAGGGGGGTTGGTGAAATATAAGAGCCAGTAGATAGTGAGTTGACAGGAGCGGGGTCAGGATCAGGATCGAGATCAATAATTGGCAACAAACCGCAGTCGGTTGCCAGTGACCCTCAGTTGACGCTACCGTGAATGACTGGAGTGGTGGTGCGACTGTTGGAGGGAGTGGAGGTGCTGGTGAGCGCA
>RGDT01000437.1 GCA_009918525.1 Planctomycetia bacterium | reverse complement strand
ATTTACATTAATAACGAATAACTTAGAATGATGCTGAACGTTGAAAACATGGAGTACAATACCACTAGAAATCATTTGATTATGAAAGAATATGGCAGACATATTCAAAAAATGGTGGAGTATTTACTAAAAATAGAAGACAAAGAGACGCGTCAAAAAAATGCGTATGCGGTTATAGAGTTGATGGGCTTTTTAAATCCACATTTGAAAAATGTAGAAGATTTCAGACATAAACTGTGGGACCATCTTTTTTTAATCAGTGATTTTACATTAGATGTTGAAAGTCCTTACCCAATTCCAACCAGAGAAACGCTAAAAGCAAAACCAGAAAAACTGCGTTATCCAAAAAAATATCCACGATTTAATCATTTAGGGAAAAACATTGAGTTGGTAATTGATAAAGCCTTGAAGGAAGAAAATCCGGAAAAAAAGCAAGGGTTTGCTAATTCAATTGCGTACTACATGAAGCTAACGTACAGCAATTGGCATAAAGAATTGGTACATGATGATAACATTCAAACCGAATTGAGCAGCATTACCAAAGGAGAGTTAGAGTTCAACAACAAGCCATTTGTAAAGCATAGAACAGATAATCGTACAGATAGAGACGATTATGGTACTTCTGGTGGACGTGGTCAGTACAGACAAAATTTTGGAGGAAGAGATAATAGAAATGCCGGCGGTAGAGATAATCGTGGTGGAAGTAGAGACAATCGCGGTCCTGGCGGAGGAAGTCGCCGCGCTGAACCCGGTACGCGAGGATCCGCCCCGAAACGACGCCCCGATTCGTCATCACGCGAGGACCAACGAAGATGGGGCGAACGCCGCCCGCCAGCGATCCGACCGAAGTCGACAGGGCGAGCGTGTGGAAGTCACCGACGAGCGGTTCGTGCCCCACCGCGAGCACGGGCAACCTGGGCAAAGGTGGGGCGATGACACCGATACCCTTGGACGACGGGTCCTGTAGGATCATTTCCGCACGTCCATCGAGATCGATGTCCGCGGACCCGAGGACGCGTTGGCCCGGCACGAGTTGCGTGCACCGCGTGTCCTTGGTCGCGTTCGGATCGACCAGCTTCTTCCAGGACACCTGGGGGTCGTAGGTTCGGAAGCAGAGTTGCCAGACGGCGAAGCCACCGGACTTCAGCTGCGCGTTGGTCGCAGGATCGAGCACCGGAGATTCGAACGCAAAATCCAGCTTCCCGTCGCCGTCGAAGTCGGTGAACGACTTCAACTGCTCGCCTTTGCGGAGCGTGTCGCGGAGGAAGTCTCCATAGTAACTCTCGACTCGCGCCCCCAAGGTCGTAGCCACGCAAATATTCTGATCGTCGTTGCTCCTGACAACCATCGCGGGCCGTGAAGCGAGGCGCCCAAACGCTACGGGGCGGGCGCCGTACGACGCGCCGCAACGGCTTACCCCGGCGGTTACCCAGCCTCGCAGCGGGACCGCATCGAGGCGGACGCGCGAGCGCTCGCCGTTCGACGACACGAGCGCGGCGGGGCCCTCGATACGACGACGACCGAAGGCGAGCGTCTTCGACGTCTCGTCCCAGAGCACGAGGTCCGTGCGGCCGAGGCCGGTCAACAGGTCGTCCGTTGAATCGCCTCCGAACTCCCCCAACCCGATGACTTGCCACGGTGCACCGGAAAGACTTGGGTCTGTCGGCGATGGTTGCAATTCGGCATCGAGCGCTTCCTCGCAGCGGCCCGAAGCTGCTGCGCGCGAGCAAAGTTCCGCACCTTTCAACGCGGGACTCTTTGGAAAGCGCCATTCGCCGATGACCCGAAATCCGCCCGGGCGAGTGGCGGTGTTGGGGTCCTCCATCGGCTCCTTGCGGAAGAAGAGATCGGGGAGACCGTCCCCGTCGCCATCCGTCGACTTCGCTGCGGAATCCAAGGACGCGGCCGCCTTGAGCGTGTCGACCAGGCCCGCAACGCCCGTCATCGAT